>NZ_RCOA01000081.1:0-31610 GCF_004307585.1 Pseudomonas sp. Sample_20
GGTGAGGGGCGACGGGGGCACTCACGCCGCATAACTCAAAAGAACAACAAAGGGCCTGCTCCCAATCGGAAGCAGGCCCTTAGTTAAATAACCTACAACTCAATACAACCGATCAATCACCCGAACTTCATTCTGATTCTGCATCGAATCCCACGCCTGTTTCAGCGTCTGCAGCACACTGCCGATGAAATCCTTGTCGGCCGCAGCCTTCTTGCCGACATAACCGTGGCCGCGGCGGTACATCTTCAGGCGGGCCAGCAGGTTCTGGTGGTTGCGGTCGAATTCCTCTTCGCCAGCGTGAGGCGACAGGCAGTCGATGTGTACCTGGCCCGACTTGCTGATCCAGAGAATATGGCTGTCGTGGCTGTCTTTCTGCGCCGCGAACATACGCGCCAGTTCTTCGATAGTGGGTTGATTGTTCAGATTCATTGTTATGCCCCTTGACCAGTCTGGTGATCTTTCAAAGTTGATTCGCTAATACAGGTAGCCCATCGGTTAGTTGATCCCTGGCACCGAAACCAGGACGTCAGCGCTCGCCCATATGAAGTACGGGGTCATGCATCTGTTGCATGTAGTCGTGTTGAATAACTGCTACGCAATAGCGTCACAACGAGGAGAAGCAGCGAAAACCGGGAGGCTCCTTGACGACAATCCAGTGTCGGCCACAAGCGTCTTGAGAATTTTCGCCAGCGCTTCTCGTCCTTGTACTGGACGTTCAGGCCAGGTCAGCTTCTTCAATCTGCCTTGTGGGCAGCGTGTATCCGGAAAAAACAACTCGGCGGTCAGACGAGTTTGCTCAAGCGTGTTACCAGTGTTCCCGATCGGGGAACGTCTTCATCATGCAAAAGCAAAACGACGCCGTCAACGGTTTTGTAGTGATTATTTTCAAGCACTACATGTTGTCGGACAAAGCTGTTTTGGAATGAGAAAAGATCCGTTTCAGCAACGTAGAGAAGGGAACCTCAAGGGATTCAGCGAGTCGTCGGACGCGCCGTGCGTTTGCGTGTACCGGCGGCTTTGCTGGCCGTCGACTTACGCTTTTTCTTCCACGGCGCTGCGGCTTTGCCGGCAGGCGGCGGGCCGCTGATGGTCAGGCTGAGGGCTGAGCAGCGGCTGACCTGCTTGCTCATCCACGCAGCCTGTTTGGTGACGAATTCTTCCAGACTCATCTCGCCGCTTTGCACCATGTCCAGCGCCTGTTCCCAGATCGCCGTAGTGCCAGGATCGGCGATCGCGCGCGGCACTGCGTCGATCAGGCTGAACGCCGCAGGTGTCGCCGCCAGCGCCTTGCCGTTCTTGACCAGATAACCACGATCCAGCAGCCCTTGGATGATCGATGCGCGGGTAGCTTCCGTGCCGATGCCGGTGGTGTCCTTGAGTTTCTGTTTGAGCAGCGGATCCTCGACCAGTTTGGCGACGTTCTTCATCGCCTTGATCAGATCGCCTTCGGTGTAGGGTTTTGGCGGCTGCGTCCAAAGGTCCTTGAGATTCACCTTCGCCACAGCGCATTCGACGCCTTGGCTGAGGGTCGGCAAGGTTTGCGGCGCGGGGGCTTCGCGGCCCTTGGCCGGTGCCAGTGCTTCGGGCAATGCGCGCTTCCAGCCTGGTTCGATGATCTGCTTGCCGACCGCGCGCAACGCCTGCCCGTTGCAATCGAAATCGGCCTGGGTGCGATCATATTCGTGATTGGGCAGGAACTGCGCCAGGTAGCGCGCGCGAATCAGCGTGTACACCGCGCGATGCTTGCCGGTCAGACGTTCGAGGTTCTTCGCGGCGATGGTGGGGATGATGCCGTGGTGAGCGCTGACCTTGGCGTCATTCCAGGCCCTTGAGCGCCGCTGCGGTTCGAGAAAACCCTGTAACGCTTCAAGGCTCGGATCGGCCTGGCGCAACGCTGTGAGGATCGACGGCGCCTCACCGTGTTGACTCAACGGCAGAAATCCGCAATCACTGCGCGGATAGGTGATGACTTTGTAGGTTTCGTAAAGGGCCTGGGCGATGTCGAGGGTCTCCTGCGCGCCGAGGCCAAGTTTTTTCGAGCAGACTTCCTGCAAGGTGCCGAGATCGAAGGGCAGGGGCGCCACTTCGCGCATGCGCTCGGTTTTCAGCTTGATCACCCGTGCGCTGTCTGCACTGCTGATCGCCGCTGCCGCTTGCTGCGCCAACGCCTGATTCAGGCAGCGATCCTGATCATCACAAACGTCTGATGGTGCGCGCCACTGTGCGGTAAACGTCGTGCCGTTGTGCAGCAAATCCACGTCGATTGCCCAGAACGGTACGGGGACGAAATCGGCGATGCTGCGGTCGCGGTCGACCACCAGTCGCAGGGTGGGCGTCTGCACTCGGCCCACAGGCAGCACGCCCTGATAACCCGACTGCCGGCCCAGTAAGGTGAACAGTCGACTCATGTTCATGCCGATCAGCCAGTCCGCCCGTGAACGACCCAACGCCGAGTGATACAGGCTGAAGGTTTCGGCTCCGGGCTTCAGCGCGCCCAGTGCCTTGCGGATCGACGCTTCGTCGAGTGCCGACAGCCACAAACGGCGGATCGGCCCGCGATAGCGGCAGTGCTCGACCAGTTCCCGGGCGATCATCTCGCCCTCACGGTCGGCGTCGGTGGCGATGATCAGTTCGCTGGCCTCGCCAAGCAGACGCTTCACCGCTTTGTACTGGCTGGCGGTGCGCGGCTTGACGGTCATTTTCCATTTGTCGGGAATGATCGGCAGATCAGCCAGCACCCAGCGCTTGTAGCGCGCGTCGTAGGCGTCCGGCGGCGCGGTTTCGAGCAAATGGCCGATGCACCAGGTCACTGTAACGTCCGTCCCCAACCAGCAGCCGTCGCCGCGACGCCTGGCGCCGAGCACGGCCGCAATGTCTTTGGCCTGGGAAGGTTTTTCACAGAGGTACAGCCGCATAGCTACCATCGCTGGTTGGTTTGTGGGAGCGCACAGGATGGCTGGAGTCTGCGGCGCGAGCAACTTTTATCTGTATGGATATACAGATAAAACGATTGCCAAAGATTTTCGCCGTTCGGCTGCAATCTCAACCAGACCCGATCCCATCAGCTATACCTGAACCGGTCTCTTCGCCGTCTTCAGGAGAACCCCATGAAAAGCCCCAGCCCCGTGATCAGCGTTGAACAACTCAGCGGCTGCCTGCTGGTGAAGTTCCACGGCATCCAGGTCGCCGCGTCCTCCCACGCGCTGATCCTCAACGAAGCCAACTATCCGCCGGTGTACTACATCCCGCGCGAAGACATCGACGAAAAATACTTCGCCCGCACCGACCACACCAGCTATTGCCCGTACAAGGGCGACGCCAACTATTTCAGCCTGCAAGTGCCCGGACATGAGGGTGCCAACGCGGTGTGGACGTACGAAAACCCGAAGGTCTCCGTCGTACCGATCCGCGACTACGTGGCCTTTTATCCGGACCAGGTGACATTCGAAGTGATCAAGGCGGACGCCTGAGCAAAAAAATGGCGAGAGAATCGCTTCCCTCGCCATGGTGTCAGCGGGTTTTTCAGTTCTTGTCGAGATCGATATTCTTCGTCTCACGCAGACAGATCATCCCCACCACCAGGCTCACCCCGGTGATCAGTACCGGATACCACAGCCCATAGAAAATATCCCCGGTGTACACCACCAGCGCAAATGACACGGTGGGCAGGAAGCCGCCAAACCAGCCGTTGCCGATGTGATAGGGCAGCGACATCGAGGTGTAGCGAATGCGCGTCGGGAACAGTTCGACCATCAACGCCGCCAGCGGGCCGTAGCACATGGCCGAGATGATGATCAGCGCGACGATCAGGGCGACGATCATCGGTTTGTTGATCTGCTGCATATCGGCTTGTTGCGGGTAGCCGGCGAGGGTGATCGCGCCGCGCAGTGCCGCCTCATCGAAACCATCCAGCTTCACGTCGCCGACACTCACTTGCACGGCGCTGCCCGCAGGTGCTGCGACGCTGGAGTAGGGCAGGCCTTGTTTGACCAGGAAGGTCTTGACCTTGTCGCAGGGGCTGTCGAATTTAGCCTTGCCCACCGGATCGAACTGGAAGGTGCAAGTGGCGGGGTCGGCGAGGACAGTGATCGGCGCCTGACGGCTGGCCTGATCGATCGCCGGATTGGCGTAGTGGGCCAAGGACTTGAAGATCGGGAAGTACAGTGCGGTCGCCAGCAGCAGGCCGAGCATCAGCACGGGTTTGCGTCCGACCTTGTCCGAGAGCCAGCCGAAAAAGATGAAGAACGGCGCGCCGATCACCACGCTGATGATCAGCAGACTGTTGGCCACCGCCGGGTCCATTTTCAGGAACTGGGTGAGGAAGAACAGCACGTAGAACTGCGCGGCGTAAAAGGTCACCGCTTGCCCGGCGTTGATGCTGAACAGCGCGATCAGCACGACTTTGAGGTTTTCCCATTTGCCGAAGGATTCGCGGATCGGCGCCTTCGAGGTTTTGCCTTCTTCCTTCATTTTCAGATAGGCCGGCGACTCGTGCAGGCTCAGGCGAATCCAGGTGGAAATACCCAGCAGCACGATCGACAGCAGGAACGGAATGCGCCAGCCCCAGACTTCAAACTGGTCGCCGGTGAAGTAGCGGCAACCGAGCACTACCAGCAGAGAGAGCAGCAAGCCGAGGGTCGCGGTGGATTGAATCCAACTGGTGTGGAAGCCGCGTTTGCCGATGGGCGCGTGCTCGGCCACGTAGGTCGCCGCACCACCGTATTCGCCACCGAGCGCCAGGCCCTGAAGCATGCGCAGCACCACCAGAATGATCGGCGCGGCGATGCCGATGCTGGCGTAGGTCGGCAGCAGGCCGACGCAGAACGTCGCCACGCCCATCAGAATGATCGTCGCCAGAAAGGTGTATTTGCGTCCGATCATGTCACCCAGACGGCCGAATACCAGCGCACCGAACGGCCGAACGATGAAGCCGGCGGCGAATGCCATCAGCGCGAAGATGAATGCCGTGGTGTCGTTGACCCCGGCGAAAAACTGCTTGCTGATCACCGCCGCGAGGGCGCCGTAGAGGAAGAAGTCATACCACTCGAACACCGTCCCGAGTGACGAGGCGAAGATGACTTTCTGCGTGGCGTTGCTGGTCTCGGCGCTGCCCGCAGCGTCCAGCGGCTGAACGTGTTCTGACATATCGGTATCCCTCACAGTGATTGTTTTTGTTGTTCCACTGGTGTTGCGTGTCCGGTAATGCGCGATGCCTGAGTCTGGTGATGATTGCTGTGGGAGCGCGCCTGCTCGCGAAAGCTTTTTGCCAGTCAACTCCTAGGCTGAGTGAGCTACCGCATCCGCGAGCAGGCTCGCTCCCACAGGGGAAATATCTGCAGATCTGGACAAAATCAGTTGTGCCGCCTTCTCGGCAATCATCAGCGTAGGCGAACAGGTATTACCCGAGGTAATTCTTGGCATGATCGACGCATCGGCGACGCGCAGACCCGGTACGCCATGCACGCGCAATTGCGCATCGACCACTGCGTCACCGTCGTTGCCCATGCGGCAGGTGCCGACCGGATGGAAAATCGTCGTGCCGATTTTCGCCGCCGCTTCATGCAATTGTTCTTCGCTTTGCAAGCTGTCGCCGGGCAGGTATTCCACCGGTTTGAACGCTTGCAGGGCAGGGGCGCTGACGATGCGCCGGGTCAGGCGAATTGCATCGGCGGCGACGCGCAGATCCTCTGGATGGCTGAGGTAATTGGGCTGGATCAGCGGCGCCGCTTGCGGATCGGCGGAGCGAATGTCGATGCGCCCACGGCTCTGCGGGCGCAGGTCGCACACCGAGGCCGTGAACGCCGGGAAGCTGTGCAACGGCTCGCCAAAGCGCTCCAGCGACAGCGGTTGCACGTGATATTGCAGGTTCGCCGAGGTTTGCTCAGGTCCGGAGCGGGCGAATGCACCCAACTGACTCGGCGCCATCGACAGCGGCCCGCTGCGGTCGTACAGATAACGCAGGCCCATGCCCATCTTGCCCCACACGCTGCCGGCGATCTGGTTCAGGGTGCGGGCGTTTTCCAGCTTGTAGATCAGGCGCAGTTGCAGGTGATCCTGCAGGTTGCCGCCGACCCCCGGCAGCTCATGAATCACGCCTATCCCTAAGCGTTCGAGCAGCGGCCGCGGACCGATCCCGGAGCGCTGCAGAATGCTCGGCGAGCCGACCGAGCCGGCGCACAAGACAATCTCCTTGCGCGCCTTGAACTGTCTGGTCTGGCCTTCATGCTGCGCGCTGACTTTCGCCGCGCGGCCGTCCTCCAGCAACACACGATCAACCTCGACGCCGGTCAGCACGGTCAGGTTCGCCCGGCCTCGCAGCGGTTTCAAAAAGGCCTTGGCCGCGTTCCAGCGCACCCCGGCTTTCTGGTTGACCTGAAAGTAGCCGCAGCCCTCGTTGTCGCCCTGGTTGAAGTCATTGATGCTGGCGATGCCGCTTTGCTCGGCAGCGCTGCGAAAGGCATCCAGAATCGGCCACGACAGGCGCTGCTGTTCGACTCGCCATTCACCCTGATCACCATGAAATTCAGCGCCGCCGGCAAAGTGATTTTCGCTCTGTTTGAACAGCGGCAGCACGTCTTTCCAGGCCCAGCCCGGATTGCCCGCTGCCGCCCAGCCGTCATAGTCGCCGGCCTGGCCGCGCATGTAGATCATGCCGTTGATCGACGAACAGCCGCCCAGCACCTTGCCGCGCGGATAACTCAGCGCGCGGCCATTGAGGCCCGGTTGTTGTTCGGTTTTGAAGCACCAGTCGGTGCGCGGATTACCGATGCAGAACAGGTAACCCACAGGAATATGAATCCAGGCGTAGTTGTCGCGTCCGCCGGCTTCGAGCAGCAACACCCGTTGCTGTGGATCCGCAGAAAGCCGGTTGGCCAGCAAGCAACCGGCGGGGCCGGCGCCGACCACGATGTAGTCGAATTCATCCAGGGACGTGTGCATGCCCTGACCTCGCTTTTTGTTTTTATTGTCGGACACTCTAGTTGTTAGCTTTCGTTAAAAGAATGTTAGTTTTTGCGCAGCCGCTGTGCGTTTTCAAACAGCGTACAACGACGATAGCCGACAAGGACCCGCCATGTTCGACTGGAACGACCTGCGCTTTTTTCTCGAGCTGCAACGCAGCGGCCGCCTGCTCACCGCCGCGCGCCGGCTCAACACCACCCATGCGACAGTGGCGCGGCATATTGAATCGATCGAGAAAAGCCTCGGCACGGCGCTGTTCGTCCAGCACGCCCAAGGCTATGAAATGACCCCGGCGGGAGAGGCCTTGCTCAAGCACGCCGAAGCGATGGAAAACGTCGCGCTGCTGGCGCAGGAAGAAATCACCCAGTCCACCGCGCCGCTGGGCAAGATCCGTGTCGGCGTCACCGAAGGCCTTGGCATCAAGTTTCTCGCCAGTCGCATGATTGGCTTGTTCGAGCGTTATCCGGGGCTGGAAGTGGAACTGGTCGCCGTGCCGCGCTTCGTCAGCATCCTCAACCGCGAAGCGGAGATCAGCATCCACCTCGAACGGCCATCCGCCGACATGCTGGTCACGCGCAAGCTCACTGACTATCGACTCGCGCTGTACGCCAGCCAGACCTACCTCGACAAGGCACCGCCGCTGCACAGTCGTGAAGACCTGGGCCGGCATGCGTGGATCGGTTACGTTGACGACCTGCTGTTCAGTCAGGAACTGATGTTCCTCAACAGCTTCTGCCGCAGCCCGCGCGTGGTGTTTCACAGCACCAGCGTCATCGCCCAACAGGAAGCGGCGCGCTCGGGGTTGGGCATCGCCGTGCTGCCGTGTTACATGGCCGCGTCCGACCCGGATCTGGTGGCGCTGTTGCCGGATGAAAGCATCGAGCGCAGCTACTGGATCAGCACCCGCCGGGAGCTGCACAAATCCGTGCGGTTGCGGGTGGTCTGGGATTATGTGGTGGGATTGTGTGAGGCCGAGCAGGGCCTGTTGCGCGGTTAGCCTGATGCACCCCGTCCCCCTGTGGGAGCGAGCCTGCTCGCGAAGGCAATCTTTCAACAACATCGATGCTGACGGACACACCGCCTTCGCGAGCAGGCTCGCTCCCACACGTTTATTCACCGTGGCTGCTTTCGCGGGTTGATAAATATATGGATATCCGTATATTCGATTTCCCGCATATGGCGAGCCGATCACCATGATCACCCCCACCGAAGTCTTCAAAAGCCTCGCCGATGAAACCCGCGTCCGCGCCATCCTGCTCATCGCCGAGCAAGGTGAACTCTGCGTTTGCGAGTTGATGTGTGCGCTCGACGACAGCCAGCCGAAAATCAGCCGCCACCTCGCGCAACTGCGCGGTAATGGTTTGCTGCTCGACCGCCGTCAGGGCCAGTGGGTGTATTACCGCCTCAATCCGGAACTGCCGGCATGGATTGGCGAAATCCTTCAGCTGACATCCAAGGCCAATGCCGATTGGCTCAAGGACAACGCCGCGCGCCTGCAAAACATGGATGGCCGTCCCGTGCGCGAACGCGCCTGCTGCTGAATCTTCCACTATCTACGGAGCGCATCAATGCGAGTCCTGTTCATGTGCACGGCCAATAGCTGCCGCAGCATTCTTTCCGAAGCCATGTTCAACCACCTGGCTCCCGCTGGTTTCCAAGCGGTGAGTGCCGGCAGTTTTCCCAAAGGCCAGGTTCTGCCGCGCAGCCTGTCGACGTTGCAAAAGCACGGCATCGCCATCGACGGGTTGCACAGCAAAGGCAACGATGCCTTCGCAAACAACCCGCCGGATATCGTCATCACTGTCTGCGACAAAGCCGCCGGCGAAACCTGTCCGGTGTATTTCGGTCCGGCACTGAAAACGCACTGGGGACTGGAAGATCCGTCCGAAGTGCAGGGCGACGAAGCGGCAATCGACGCGGCATTCCAAGCCACTCTGATGCGCATCGGTGAACGCTGCCAAGCCTTCCTCGATCTGCCGTTTCACTCGCTCAGTCGCGAGCAACTGAAAGCCGAACTCGACCGCATCGGCACGCTGTAAGGAGGCTTCATGACAAATCATTTGCCCAACCTCGACGCAAGCCTGATCGACGCTGTTAAGCCATCGAATGTCGGCGAACACAAACCGCGCATCCTCTTGCTCTACGGCTCGACCCGCGAGCGCTCGTTCAGCCGCTTGCTGGTCGAGGAGGCCGCGCGCCTGCTCGAACACTTCGGCGCCGAAACGCGGATCTTCAACCCATCCGGTTTGCCATTGCCCGACGACGTCCCGGTCGACCATCCCAAGGTGCAGGAATTGCGCGATCTGGTGTTGTGGTCGGAAGGCCAGGTCTGGTGCTCGCCGGAACGCCACGGCGCGATGTCCGCCGTGTTCAAAGCGCAGATCGACTGGATCCCGCTGGAACTCGGCGCTGTGCGCCCGACCCAAGGCAAAACCCTGGCGGTGATGCAAGTCTGCGGCGGCTCGCAGTCGTTCAACGTGGTCAACCAACTACGCGTCCTCGGCCGCTGGATGCGCATGTTCACCATCCCCAACCAATCCTCGGTGCCGAAGGCCTATATGGAGTTCGACGAGGCCGGGCGGATGAAACCTTCGCCGTTCTACGACCGTGTGGTGGATGTGATGGAAGAACTGGTGAAGTTCACCGTGCTGCTGCGTGGGCAGCAGGCGCACCTGGTGGACCGCTATTCCGAGCGCAAGGAAAGTGCTGAACAGTTGATGGCGCGGGTGAATCAGCGGTCGATCTGACCCGTCATCCCCAGCCAGGCTCATTCCTTTTTGGGAGTGAGCCTGCTCGCACTGACGCTCCATGGCTGGCACACCGCCACGGCTTGCACCGCTCCCTCCCGGCTCTCACCCTTCTGGCCGTTCTTCAAGGATCAGAAGGAATCAAGGATTGAGTGGCTACGTTCCAAACCCGCCGAAAAACTATCGCTACGAAGAAGCCAAACCCGTTGACATACACGCCCAGCATTGGGCGGAGTATGAGAAGCATGGGAAACAGCCCGCGCGCGAGCCTGAGAAAATCGGGATTGCGTTGAGGATCGGGGTGTTCTTTGATGGCACGGGCAACAATGCGAACAACTCTGCTGCGGGGTTGTTGTGTGGCGCTCAGCATCCGATTGCGCCTGAAGATATTCCCGCCAGTTGCCAGCCTTATATGGGTGATCCGGATAGTAGTTATGGTAACGATGTCAGCAATGTGAAGAAGCTGAGCGAACTGTATGGAGCAACACGACTCGCTGAGGGAGAAGGGCCACGAAAGAGAGCTTTCGGTATGGTCTACGTCGAAGGTATAGGTACCCGTTCAGGTGAAGAAGACAGTAAATTCGGCGCCGGTACAGGACGTGGTGAAACCGGCGTTGCAGGGCGAGTCCAATCCTGTTTCGCGGTGATCGAGCAGCGTATCACTGAAGTATTGGAAAAAAATCCCGGTAGTGAAATTGCTTCGTTGACTTTCGACACGTTTGGCTTCAGTCGCGGTGCCGCAGCCGCCAGACATTTCGCCAACGAGATAGTGCGTGGCAAACAAGGGCCTTTAGGCGACATTCTCCGCAGTATGTCCGATGCCCTCAGTTCGACCTTTGTTGATCAGTATCACAGCGACATCAACGTGGGCTTCATTGGGCTGTTCGACACGGTACCGTCGATTGCTGGATGGTCCAATCTGGGCAACATAAAAAGCGCCGTCGCAACGGGGGTCAAACTCTATCTCGACCGACGTTATTTCACCGACGTTGTGCAGTTGGCTGCGCGGGATGAATGCAGGGCTAACTTTGCTCTCAATCGAGTAGCGATGGATCATCCGGAAATCGTCTTGCCGGGTGTGCATTCCGATGTGGGTGGAGGTTACCTTGAGGACGCTGAAGAGTGTGTTCTCGTTAGCCCAATGCAGACGCTAGAGGTCGGTACGTATACTGACGTCGCTACCACATCGATCTACCAGGATGCGATCAATGTGAGAAATCAGTGGCTAGCCAAGGGTTGGCCGCTCGAAAATCTCGAAATCGTTACGCCACCGCCATTACTGCTACCGGTCAGCCCTCAGGATCGACTTAGTCCTCGAGTCAAGCGAGTCTATGCGGCCGTCCAACTCAAGCGTCCGGTGAGTGGATTACTGTCGAGAGTGAGCCTGCGCGTGATGCATCAACTCGCCAGAGCCAAAGGCGTTCTCTTCGAAGACATTCCCGAGACGCCAGACTTCGCCGTTCCTGAAGAACTCAAGCCCATGTGTGATCGTTTTGTCTCCGGCGACTACAGCACCACGCCAGAGGAGGAGCAAATACTCAAACTCAAGTACATTCACACGTCCGCCAACTGGAACCATCCGCTTGGCAGGAGAAATGGGAGTGGCATCAGAGCTGTTTACATCAACGCCCCCACGGAAGATGCAATCCGAGTAAAGCACCCACACGTACCGGACTGGACGCTTTGGTAATGAAGTTATTTACAGTACTGCTGTGTACGCTTTTTGTGGCTGGTTGTAATGCCGACCCGCTGTCAGCAAAAAACGACCCTAAATCCCCTTGGTGGGAACTCGGTTTCACCGAACCCAACTACATGAAGGTCTGGGTTGAAGACACTGCTGTGGAAGATATAAAGGGAAAAACATTTCTGCGTACCGGTGGTGGATCGGCATCGGGCGGGCAACCTGAAGACGGCACCGAATCGGCCCGTGGTTGGGACGGAGTGGGCGCGTCCGCAAAAGCCGTGGTCGGCGCTGATCTCCCAAAAAGAATTTTTGTTCGCTGGCAGTCCATCGTAGAGCCTCAAACTTATCGGGCTTGGGTAGATATACCCGAAGAAGCCAGGCAAATGATGCGGACTTCGGTCGCGCAGCGCTGCGCGAAAACACCAGAGCGGCGAAGTACCTATATTTCATCGGTCTATCTGGGCCTGGCGCCTGGCGGCGTTGTGCAGGTTTGGGTCAGAGACTCATGCCACCATCCTGTAAAAGTCGCGAGAGCACAGGCGGAGATCGAACCGCTAGGACCTAGCCAAGGTAAGAACCAAGGACGCTACGCCTATCCCGTCAGCGAAAAGTCCAAGCGCTATATCGAGAAATTCGGCATTCCATACGGAAGTTGGTAAGCGCTGAAGCCGTTAGTCGTCCACTGTGCCGCCGCGCTCAATATCGATGCACGGCTGCCAGTGCACTGATCCGCTACCGGCTGTTTTGGTGAATAAACAACTCACGCCTCAAATCAAAACCTCAAACGCCGCACTCCCCAACACCTCCCCATTAACCATCACCTGCACCCCATGTCGCCCGGCAAAATGCTTGCGCGTCGTAAAATCCTTGATGACTTGATTCCGTCGCACCACCTCAGTCCCGAAACCCGCTAATCCCAGAGTCTTCAACTTGAAAACCTTCCTCGAAACCCCGCCATTCGCCTTCACATACTCAATCGCATAATCAATCACCAGCCTTTGCTCGTGCGCCACCATGGACTTCACCGTAAACGACAAAGTAATCGCTTCCCCCAACCTCACCACCGCCGGCTCGACCCGCACATCCAACAACTCAACCTCAGCCTTCGCCCCTGCGCCAATCACCGTCAGCGCGCGCACGTTGCCCTGTTTGATCAAGCTGCGCAGCGCATGCTTGGCAATCCAGGCGGTGTGCTTGTTATCCAGCGACCAACCTTCAATCGTGTCCAGCACCCACTCCTGATGCACTTTCGTCACATCATTCAAATGATTCGCCACGGACTTGCGCACGTACAAGCTCTCATCCGCCTTCAACCGATCCAGTATCCCGGCGGCCAGCAGCGGATCAGCTTGCACCGCTTCCAACCGAAAGGACCACGGCAGGCGAGGGCGGCTGCCTTCGCTGGCTAGTCGGCGGACGTGATGGTTTTCTTCGCGGGTCCAGTCATGCATTCGTTCCAGCGAGCGCTCGAGGTCGCTGCGCAGAAAGTAACGGATGGCGAATTCGGAGGAGCCGAAAGTGGTGAAGTATTTCAGGGCATCCATGGAGGTATCGAAGGCGTGCCCGCCATAGCTCGCGACGTAGTGCGGCAGGCACATGCTGACGAAACCGCTGTTCAGACGCGGCGCGAGTTCGAACAGCACTTCGAGGGAATCTTCGTAGTCCAGCGGCAACACGGCGTGCAGGCTTTCGGCGACGCGGGCCATGCGTTGCATCACTGATAATTCAGCGAGTCCGTCCTGGGCGTGTTTGAGAAACGCCTTGGCCTTGAATGCCGGGTACACCGCGCTCATTTCGTCAGCGATGTGCTGCAAGCGCTCGGCGTTGAAGATTTCCTTTAACGCCGGGGCGGCGGTGTCGGTGGTGCTCATGGTCAGGTCATCGGTGTGCTGATGAACGCGTCGGTGCCTTCTGCGTAGGCGGTGTATTCGGCGATACGCGGAAAGCGTGTTGCGTCGACCTGATCGGGCACGACGAGGTTGGTGAAGCTCCAGGCAACCGCGAGGCTTATGCCGGTCTGGGCGAGGGAGCCGTCGACCGGCAAGTCACTGTGCTCAAGTTCTTTTTCCAGGGCGGTAAACGCGGCGGCGAGTTGGCCTTCAACGCGTTCAACCCAAGGTTGATACTGAATGTCGGCCGGGCGCAAGTTGCGTTCGTAATACAGCTGCACGGCTTTTTCGCAAGCGGCGAGGCTGAGGCCGATCAGACGCAGGGCGTGGGCGCGTTGTTTGAGATCGCTGGGCAGCAGGCTCTTGCCGGAACTGGCTTCGAGGTAGTCGAGGATGAGGGTCGAGTCCATCAGGACCACGCCGTCGTCGAGGATCAGCGTGGGCGCTTTGACCACCGGGTTGATCTGCTGGAATCGTTCGAAGTGGCGGAACACCGAGACCGACTCGTGTTCGAGGTCGATCCCCAGGCATTTGGCGGAGATTGCTACGCGGCGCACGTAAGGGGAGTCGAGCATGCCGATCAGTTTCATGACGCGTTCCTTCAAGTCGAACCGGTGGGAACGCATAACCTAGCCGAGCAAGAGGCAATTGTCAGTCGTCGAATCCAGCCTGCTCGTGAATTTCATCGACGTTCAAGCCCAGCCGATACGCCACTGCCACAAACAGCGCCTGGCACAAACACAGCGTTGCACTGAGCGAACGAAAGGCCAGCGCACTGCCTTCATTGACCAGCAACACGCTATTGGCAAGTTTCGCCAGTGGCGAAAGAGGGCTGTCGGTGATGATCAGGGCATTGGCGTCTTGCTGCCGGGCGAAGCGCAGGCAGTGTTGGGTTTCCTTCGCGTAGGGTACAAAACTGATGGCGATGACCAGATCGTTGGCGCGCACGCTGCGCATTTGCTCGCGATAGCTGCCGCCGATGCCGGAAACCAGATGAATGCGTTTCTGCGTATGTTGCAAGTTGTAAACCAGATAATCGGCGACGGCGAACGAGCGGCGGACTCCGACCACATAGATGTCGTCGGCATTGACGATGAGATCGACGGCTGTATCGAACGCCACCTCGTCCAGTTCGCGGCCCAAGCGTTCGATGCCCGAGAGCGTTGCGTCGATGCACTCGCGGGCCAGGTCGCCGCTGTTGGCGGTCTGCGAGTTGTTGGCGATCAGGCTACGGATGCGTTGCTGATAGTTTTGCGCTGGTGTGGTTTTGTGCGTCCAGGCCTGGCGGAACAGCGCCTGCATCTCGCTGAAGCCGCTGAACCCGAAACGTTGCGAGAACCGCACAATGGCTGACGGATGCACTTCGCACTCGCGGGCGATGTCGCTGATGCGGTCGACCATGATTCGCTCGCTCTGCTGGCTGATGTAGCTGGCCACGCGTTTGAGCTGGCGCGGCAGGGCGTCATACTCTTCGCTGATCATTTGCAGCAGGCGCTCGGCGTTGACCGGCGGGCTGGCGAAGGAAATTTCGTCTTTGGCCGGCAGAGCGGGGCGGGGCATGGGCAGCATCCTTCAGGCGAGTTGAGCACGCGGTGGGCCTGATAATAGAAGGGCTGCGTATGCTCTGCCGGGCTGAAACGATGCACCTTGCGAGAATAATCTCGGCTGTCGCTGGCGGGATGGTTAGCCGTTTGTCTTCTATATACAGCCGCTGGAGTGAATTTCTTGGTATAAACGCACTCCGATGGCCGTGTGAAGCCTGTGTCAGAGCGGTTTCCAGGTCCTGTCGGACAAATTCCCTGTATTTACAGTTGCTGAGGTCTTGATCGGGCCTTAGACTGCCGCCCCTCGTAAATTGAGTGCCGGGTGGCGTTTGCAATAAAACGATGCCTTTTCGACGGCCGACACGGTTCGCCGAAACGCTCCCTTATTCGCCTTAATGCACGTTTTTTTATAGAGATATCAATGACAAAGGACAAGTTGCTGGCTATGCCGGCAGATGACTACATGAATGCAGAGCAACACGCTTTCTTCACTGAGCTGTTGCAGAACATGAAAGTCGAAACCCACGAGCGCATTGAGCAAAATCGTATCGCCATCGAAAGCCTGGATACCCCGGCTGACCCGGCGGACGCGGCTTCGGTTGAAGAAGAGCGCACTTGGCTGGTCAACGCGATCGATCGCGACCAGCGCATGCTGCCGCAATTGGAACAAGCTCTTGAGCGCATCAAGGACGACAGCTTTGGCTGGTGCGACGACAGCGGCGAGGCGATTGGCCTGAAGCGCCTGCTGATCAGCCCGACCACCAAATACTGCATCGAAGCTCAAGAGCGTCACGAGCAGATCGACAAGCACCAGCGTCAGGCCTGATTCTGTGAGGTGACCCTTTAATAGGGGGCGCCTTGAAAAGATCGCAGCCTTCGGCAGCTTCTACATGGAGTTGCGGGAGGCTGCGATCTTTGTTTTTGCTCGTCTGCGCTATCTCCCCCGTCGTTCCATTGATCTGCCACAGACCCCACGACTAACGGACCATGGATAATGGCGTTGTAGTGGCGTTTAATGCAGTCACAACAATGAGAACAAACGTGGGGTGATCAAGATGACGAGAGATGGATCTCTGGTTGCGGCGCTGCCTGCACCAGTGCTTTTGCCGAAAAACCGCTGGATCGCGCCGACCCTGCAAAGCATCGCCCTGATGCTGTTGCTGGCCGGCATGGCTATGGCCGAGTGGTCGCTCTACCTCGGCATGCCGCTGGCGATACTGATTGTCTGGCTGCCGCGCCTGCGTTCGCGCAGCGCTCCTGTTGCTGTCCCGGTCGATAGTGCGAGCGCATTGTCCGCACTGACCCGCGATCTTTCCTACACCACCAGTCACAACGCACTGTCAGCCGCCGGCGTGGCGTTCTCGGTCAAGGCGCTGGCGAACAAACTCGAATCGCAACTCGACGCGGCGGCGCAGATCGTCAGCAACGCCGAGGTGATGATCGCCACCGAGCAGGCGACTTCACAGCTCAGTCGCGACGCGCTGGACGCCGCCAGCCAAGCGCATCACAGCAGCGCGGCGGGGCGCAGCGAACTGCTCGACTCGATTTCGCGCATGCAGCAACTCAGTCAGCGCGCCAATGCCAGTCGCGAATTGATCGAGGCCCTGAGTGTGCGCAGCGACGACATTCAGCGGGTGACGCTGGTGATCCAGTCGATTGCCAGCCAGACCAACTTGTTGGCGTTGAACGCTGCGATTGAAGCAGCCCGGGCCGGTGAGCATGGTCGCGGTTTCGCTGTGGTCGCCGACGAGGTGCGCGGACTGGCCGCGCGTACGGCGGCGGCCACGGGTGAGGTCGGTGAGATGGTCGCTGACATTCAGCAACGCACCGCGCAAGTGGTGGCGCAGATTCGCGAGTTGTCGAGCGATCTGCACACCGGCGTCGAACAGGTCGAGCACACCGGTCAGCATCTGGAGAACATCGCGCGACTTGCCGCCGGAGTGGAAACCCAGGTCAGCGAGATCGCCCGTGGCGCGCAAACCAATCGCGAGCAGCTTGATGCATTGTTCAGCGCGATTGAGCAAATGCGTAGTGATCTGGCGATCAGCGATCAGCAGACCCGCCGCCTCGCCGAGGCCGCTGTGCAGATGGAAGGGCAGGCGGAAACTATCAGCGAGCGCTTGGCCGAGGTCGGCCTGGATGACTATCACCAGCGCATTTATGACTTGGCCCGTGAAGGTGCGAGCCAGATTGCCGCGCGTTTCGAAGCGGATGTTGAACAGGGGCGGATCAGCCTGGATGACCTGTTCGATCGCAGCTACCAGCTGATTCCTGACACCGAACCAGCCAAATTTCAAACCCGCTTTGATCGATACACCGATCAGGTCTTGCCGGCGATTCAAGAACCTTTATTGGCGCGTCATGAAGGGCTGGTTTTTGCGATTGCCTGCACGCAGCAGGGTTATGTACCGACGCACAACCAGGCATTCAGCCAGCCATTGACCGGCGATGTGCAGGTCGACACGGTGAACAACCGCACCAAACGCAAATTCACTGATCGCACCGGTATCCGCTGCGGCAGCCATCAGCAACCGGTGCTGTTGCAGACTTACACGCGCGATACGGGTGAGCTGATGCATGATTTATCGGTGCCGATCATGATCAAGGGCCGACACTGGGGCGGGTTGCGTCTGGGCTATAAACCTGAGAATCCGCGCTGAGATTATTACCGGTGACGCAATGAATCTGTACACGGCGGTTGCTTTTTCCTCTCGACGGAAAGCATTAATCTGACGACTTAGTTAGGTAGCTAATTATTTCGGAGGGCACATGCAGTGCAGGGTAGACGTGGCAGTGATGATCGGCAGCGGTGTTCCGGCCGGCTTACGCGCGATGGGGCGCAGTGTTTGCTGGGTAGTTTTGCTCAACGGTGAGCGACGCGGCACAGCCTTCGCCAGTCGCGATGAAGCGGAGGAGTGCAAGGCTGCCTGGCTCGAACAACTGAACATCGAGCCCGGCGACAGCCTGCACTGATCGCCCTTATTTACCGCGATGCAGGCGCACGTTCAGCTCATCGACAATTACCGCTTCTTCGCCGTCCGCACGCAGCCACTCTTTTAGTAGTTGCGCCTGTTGAGCCGACCAGAAATCGGCCTCGATGAGTTTGGTATCAGAGTCCAGCGGATGGGCTTCGACAAAGTCATTGATCGACGCCTCATCCGAGGGCAGGCCCAGCTGTTCGAAAAGGGTGGTCAGGTTAAGCTCGGTTGGCAGTTCCATCATCTACTCCTGGGTCGGTGCCGGTGCGGCTTGTTCGTTCACTCCCCTTATCAGAGGCAGGCGCTGGCGCGGAGTTCGATTTTTGATTCAAGCGAGCGGGCGAGGGCGCAGGCTTCGTTGTGATTGCCGCGGAAACCTCTGACACGTCCCGTGGATATCTCCTTGATGTGAAAGAACGCAATACCCGCCGGCACCACTTGAAAGTGCGGGGGGCGATGATTGTTAGAAGATGTCGGAGGGTTGTCGAGGTCGGCAACCTTCATCGTCAGAGGTGTGTTGATTCGCGCGTCGGCCGACGTGGCAAAATGAGTCAAAGTGCACATATGAAGTCCTTTTCATCAGTCGGCCGGGATTTAACGGCCGTTGCGGGTAGTCGTAAGGAGCATCGCTGCTCTAGAATCGCCAGTACCTGTTGACGACCGGGCTTATCTAAAGCAATTTTTCGCCAGCGATATGTCGGAAAAGTGCTTTTTTTCGTGAGAAATTTCCCTGTAGTTCGTAGTCAGATCTTGCTCCAGTCACACTTGAGGCTTTTTCCTTCAAGGTTTGCCGACTTCAGAGCGGGTTTCACTAATGACAATCCAGTAGTCTACGAACCTCGCGATCAAGAGCGCTTCGCTCGCTTCGGGTTTTTGAGTGATTTTGCAGTTTTCATCGGCATTGCCGTTTTTTGCCGTGCGTGTTTTCCGCTGCACGGTTTTTCAAATGTGGGGATGTTTCTTTGGCAGTCAGTAACCTCGATATGCATGCTTTGTTCGTGCTGGGTGATTTGCGTGCAAAGCTGGTCAAGCAATTCCAATCACGTTTTGTTTACATCACCGAGCAAAACGCCGAAGGCATTTACATCGCCGAAATCGATACCGAAAGTGCATTGGTAGTCGATGACAAACCGGGGCTCAAACTCAAGGTTGGCGACCATTTCATCGCGTCAGTGTTGCCCAGCCGTGAAGGCGGCAAGATGGACATTCGTTTTCGCGACATCAAACTCACGGTTTACGGCTTGGGCGACTACGCATTTGTCAGTACGGCCGACGGTCACGCGATTCTGTTCAAGGAAGGTCATAGCGTCGTCACGGTGTTCGCCGCCAATGAACAATTGCAGGAAGGCCTGACCAAAACCTTGAAAGCTGTAACCGCCAAGGCTGCCAAATGGCGAAAAGGTGAACTGATTTCCTTCAAGGCCAGCGAGTGAGCCGCGCGCACTTCCATTCGCAAAATCTCGACAGCGCACGCGAAGACGCTCAGCGCCTGTTCGCCCGCAAGGCCGAACTGCAAGGTGCCTGGCTGAGTTGGGTGGCGTCGCAGCTCTACGCATTGCAACCGGCGGCATACGCCAGCATGGTCAGACGTGAGCTGCAAAGCCTGCAGGAAAAGTCTGAAACGTAACCTCGCGCACGGTAGACCCCGGAAAAAGCAGGAACCTCGGCTAAAGTCAGTTGACTGAGTCATTCAGAGGCTTGCGTTTCTGTCAGGCCAACTGCCATTGCTGTGAACAGCACGAGGTGTGATGCATGAACGGATTTCGACGGTTACTGGCCGCCAGCGTGGCCACCTTTGGTTTGCTGACGTCAGCGCAATCGCTGCAGGCGGCACAGGCGCCGATCCACTTTGCTGACCTGAACTGGGAAAGCGGCAGCCTGATCACCGAGGTGCTGCGGGTGATCGTCGAGAAAGGCTACGGCTTGCCGACCGATACCTTGCCGGGTACCACGATTACCCTTGAGACCGCGCTGGCGAACAACGACATTCAGGTGATTGGCGAGGAGTGGGCCGGACGCAGTCCGGTCTGGGTCAAGGCCGAAGCCGAGGGCAAGGTGGTCGGCCTGGGCGATACGGTAAAAGGCGCCACTGAAGGCTGGTGGGTGCCGGAGTACGTGATCAAGGGCGATCCGGCCAAAGGCATCAAGCCGCTGGCGCCGGATCTGCGCAGTGTCACTGATCTGAAGAAATACAAGGACGTGTTCAAAGACCCGGAAAGCCCGGGCAAGGGGCGTTTCCTCAACAGCCCGATCGGCTGGACCTCGGAAGTGGTCAACAAGCAGAAGCTCACGGCGTATGGCTTGCAGGACGACTACACCAACTTCCGCAGCGGTTCCGGCGCTGCGCTGGATGCCGAGATCAGCTCTTCGATTCGTCGCGGCAAACCGGTGTTGTTCTATTACTGGTCGCCGACGCCGCTGCTTGGCAAATTCAAACTGGTGCAGCTGGAAGAGCCGCCGTTCGATGCCGAGGCGTGGAAGACGCTGACCGACGCCGATAATCCCAATCCGAAACCAACCCGCTCGCTGGCATCGAAACTGTCGATTGGCGTGTCTACGCCGTTTCAAAAGCAGAACCCGCAAATTGCCGAATTCTTCAGCAAGGTCGATTTTCCCATCGAGCCGCTGAACAAGGCATTGGCGGATATGAGTGACAAGCACACCGCGCCTCGTGAGGCGGCGGTCGCGTTCATGAAGACGCATCCGGATGTGTGGCAGGCGTGGCTGCCCAAGGATGTGGCCGACAAGGTGACGGCTGATCTGAAATAACGCGGTCAACGCAGTGCACCGCCGACCGGTCGTGCACGGCCAAAAAATCCGACTACGATGGTTTGTTCAAATCCCTTTGAAGGATTTCAACCATGACCTTTGTGTTGGCTCAATGGCTGGTGACTGTGTTCGCGGCAATCGGCCTGATGCATGTGTATTGGGCGTTGGGTGGGCAATGGGCGGCTGCGGTGGTGGTGCCGCAGGTGCCGGTGTCGGGCTTCGTCGCCACGGTACGCCCGGCCTTCAAGCCCTCAGGCTGGCTGACGCTGGCAGTCGCCGCTGCGCTGCTGATAATTGCGGCGCTGGTTTGTATGCGGGTCGGTTGGGGCGTGCCGGCGGTGCAGCACAAGGCACTGCAATGGGTGATCAGCGCGATCGCGTTGCTGATGTTTGCTCGGGCGATCGGTGATTCGAATCTGGTCGGGTTCTTCAAGGAAGTGAAGGATTCGCGATTTGCGCGGCTGGATACCTGGGTGTATTCGCCGTTGTGTGCGCTGTTGGGGGCAGGGTTGTTGGCAGTGGCCTGGGTTTGAGCTGATCCGGAATTGGCGACGACCCGACTGGCCTCTTCGCAAGCAGGCTCGCTCCCACAAGGGAGGGCGCATTTCTACTGTTGCGATGGCGCCATCACCGGCGCCACATGATCATCAGTTACCACTTTCAGTCTGACGACTGCTCACCTCAGCCGGCACATCATCCCCGGCCATCCGCTTGCGGAACAACGCCGCCCGCGCCAGCAGCAGGGTGGTCACCGGCACGGTGATCGCCAACAGGACCGGAATCAACCAGGCATGCACCACTGGTGCGGATTTCAATGCCGAAAAGCAGATGATCGACGCCAGTGCCACACACCAGGCACCGAGTGTCGAGGCCAGCGCTGGCGGGTGCATACGCTGGAAGTAATCCTTCATGCGCAGCAATCCTGTTGCGCCCAGCAGGGTAAACACGCCGCTGAGCACCAGCAGCACCGCCACCGGAATCTCGACCCACAAAGACAATTCGGCATTCATTCGATCACCTCGCCACGCAGCAGGAATTTCGCCAGGGCAAACGAGCCGACGAAGCCGAACAGCGCGATCAGCAGCGCCGCTTCGAAGTAGGTATCACTGGCGTAACGAATGCCCAGGGTCAGCATCATCAGCATCGCGACGATATACAGGTAATCCAGCGCCAGTACCCGATCCTGAGCTGACGGGCCTTTGAACAGGCGCACCAGGGTCAGTGCCATTGCCAAGCAGTACAAAAACAACGTCAGCAGAATCGCATTCGACAGCAATGGGCTCATTCGAAAATCTCCATCAACGGTCGCTCGTAAGTGCTTTTGAAGTGCTCGATGAACTGCGCTTCGTCGTGCAGATCCCAGACGTGCAGCAACAGCACACTGCGATCCAGCGCCAGTTCCGACCATACGGTACCGGGCACCACGGTGCAGATCATCGCCAGTGCCGCCAGACCATGGGCATCGCGCAAGTCCAGAGGCACCTTGATAAAGCATGAGTTGGGCGGACGGCGTCCGGCGTTGACTACGCCCCAGGCGACGATCAGGTTGGACATGATCACGTCGCGGCCGACCAGGAAGAACAGACGCAGGATGGCGATGGGATTGCGGATGCGCGCACGTTTCGGCCGCAATTTGCGCATCATCAGCGGCGCAGCGAAACCCAGCGCGGCACCGAGCAGCAGATTGCCCGGGCTGACGGACAGGTTCAGGGTCAGCCACAGAATCCACAGGGCCAGCGATAACCACGGAGCCGGGAACAGTCGATTCATGGCTGCACCTCGAGCATGTCGGCTCTGGCTTGCGGGCTCGGCACCGCCCGAGTGCCTAGAACTGCGAACACATATTGCTGCGGATTGTTCAGCGCATCGGCGGTGGCCTGGGTGTAGCGCAGCAGCGGTTCAGCCTTGAACGTAAGGGCAATGCTCAGCCCGAGCAGCAGGAAAATCGGCGCGCATTCGAGTTTGCGCAGCAATGGTGACGGGCGCTCCTCCGGCGTCCAGAAGCGCTGAATGCCGAGGCGCGAGAAGGCCATGAGGGAGGCCAGACCGGTCAGGATCAACAGCGCCAGCAATCCCCATGCGCCGGGAGACAGCGGCGCCGCAGTGCCAAGTCCCAACGGGTTGAGCAATGCCCCGATCAGGCTGAGCTTGCCGATGAACCCGGACAGCGGTGGCATGCCGATGATCAACAGCGCGCAGGCAATGAAGCTCAAACCGAGAAAGGCCATGGTCCAGGGGATGACTTGGCCGACCACGGCTTTCTGCTCGTCGTCGAGGTTGATGCCCTTGGGCGGTTGCAGCGATTCCTGTGGACGCGGCAGCAGTTCGCTTTCGTCTTCCAGCGGAATTTCGTTGGCCGAGCGCGAGCGCTCGATCAGTTCGGCGAGCATGAACAATGCGCTCAGCGCCAGGGTCGAGCTGACCAGATAGAACAGCGCAGCGCCGATCAGGTTCGGCTGGGCGAAGCCGATCGCCGAGAGCAGGATGCCCGCCGACACCAGAATGCTCAGGCTGGCCATGCGCTCCAGGCGTTGCGCGGCAATAATCGCCAGCCCTGCGCAGGCCATGGTCGCCATGCCGCCGTAAATCAGCCAGTCGCCGCCGAAGAATGCCGAGGCGCCGGCCTGGCCGGAAAACAACAGGGTCCACAAGCGCAGCAGGGTGTAGACGCCGACCTTGGTCATGATCGCGAACATTGCCGCCACCGGCGCGCTGGCCGAGGAATAGGCCGGCACCAGCCAGAAGTTCAGCGGCCACATGCCGGCCTTGGCCAGAAACGCTACCGCTAGAATCCCTGCCCCGGCGTGCAGCAAGCCACGGTCGGCTTCCGGCACCAGCGGGATTTTCATCGCCAGATCGGCCATGTTCAGCGTGCCGGTCACCCCGTAGATCAACGCAGCGCCGATCAAAAACAGTGACGATGCCAGCAGGTTGATCGAAATGTAATGTAACCCCGACGACACCCGCGCCCGGCCTGAGCCGTGCAGCAATAAGCCGTAGGACGCGGCGAGCAACACTTCGAAGAACACGAACAGGTTGAACAGATCCGCGGTCAGGAACGCGCCATACAGGCCCATCAGCTGGATCTGGAACAGAGCGTGAAAGCTTGAGCCGGCGCCGTCCCAGCGGGCCATGGCAAACAGCAACGCGCTGACGCCGATAATGCCGGTCAGCACCAGCATCAGTGCCGACAGGCGATCAACCACCAGAACGATGCCGAACGGTGCCTGCCAGTTGCCCGGCAGGTATACACCGATGGAGCCGGGTACGCCGGTGGTCTGCGTCCATTGCAGCAGCATCACTGAAATGAACAGGCCGAGGAGGCTGGAGAACAGGTTGATTTTCGCCTTCAGCGGCCGATGCTTTTCGCCAAGCATCAGCATGATCGCAGCCGTCAGCAGCGGCAGCAGGATCGGTGCGGCGATCAGGTGAGTCATCGCCATCATTCTTTAGGCTCCCGGCCGTCGACGTGGTCGGTGCCGGTCAAGCCGCGCGAGGCGAGCAATACGACGAGGAACAGTGCGGTCATGGCGAAGCTGATGACGATCGCCGTCAGTACCAGCGCCTGGGGCAGCGGGTCGGTGTAATGCAGCAAGTCCTGGGTCACGCCGTCCTTTATCACCGGTTCCTTGCCGATGAACAGGCTGCCCATGCTGAAAATGAAAAGATTGACCGCGTACGACAACAGGCACAGGCCCATTACGACCTGAAAGGTACGCGGGCGCAGAATCAGCCAGACCCCGGACGCGGCAAGAATGCCGATGGCGATTGCGATGACTTCTTCCATCAGACGGCTCCTTTGCTGGCGACGGACTTGGGCAGCGAGGCCGTCTTGTGGCCGCGCACCGATTGGTGGGCGAGGGCGGTGAGGATCAACAACGTCGATCCGACCACCACGGCGTACACGCCGACGTCGAAGAACAGCGCACTGGCGATATGGATATCACCGAGCAACGGCACGCTGATGTGCCAGGTGTGAGTGGTCAGGAACGGATAACCGGCCAGCAGCGCACCGAGACCGGTGGCAGTGGCGAACAGCAGCCCGGTGCCCATCCAGCGCAATGGCCGCAGGCTCATTTGTGCTTCGACCCACTGCGTGCCGGCAACCATGTATTGCAGGATAAAGGCCACCGACATCACCAGCCCGGCGACAAATCCGCCGCCCGGCTGATTGTGCCCGCGCATGAACAGATAAAACGACACCACCAGCGCGACAGGCAGCAACAGTCGTACCAGTACCGCTGGGACCATCATGAAACCGAGCGCGGTGTCGCTGGCCGAACGCGGGTTGACCAGATCGGTGACCACGTCGGGCGCGAGCAGACGTTGCTGCGCCGGCAATTGCAGGCTTTCCTTCGGCGGACGGAAGCGCCGCAGCAGGGCGAACACGGTGAGCGCCACGGCGGCCAGTACGGTGATTTCGCCGAGGGTATCGAAACCACGGAAGTCCACCAGCATCACGTTGACCACGTTGCTGCCGCCGCCTTCGGGCAGGGCGCGACTGAGGTAGAACGAGGAAATATGGTTCGGCGTCTGCCGGGTAAGCATGGCGTAGGACAACAGAGCCATCCCCGCACCGACGGCAATCGACAGCAGCAAGTCGCGCAGACGACGAATACGCGCCTTGCGCAGGCTGCTAGGCAGTGGTGAGACTTCTTCGATGCGTCGCGGCAACCAGCGCAGGCCAAGCAGGATCAACACCGTGGTCACCACTTCGACCGCCAGTTGTGTCAGCGCCAGATCCGGCGCCGAGAACCAGACAAAGGTCACGCAGGTCATCAGGCCACAGACGCTGACCATGGTCAGTGCAGCTAGACGGTGATATTTCGCCTGCCAAGCGGCGCCAAGCGCACAGGCGATCGCCAGCAGCCACAGGGTCACGAAGACAATGGATCCGGGGATTTTCGGCCGGTCACCCCACGTCAGCGTGCTGTGCAGCATCGGAATCAGACCGGCGAGCACGGCGGCCGAAACCATCAGGAACAACTGCATCTGCAAGCGCTTGGTGCCCAGTCGCCGCTCGACGCGCCGGGCGATGCGCATCATTACGACCAGACTGCGCTCGAACAAACGCTTGCCGTTGAAGCGGCCCACCAGCGGCGGGTACTTGAAACGGCCCAGCTTGAACTGCTTGCGCAGCAGCAGATAGAGGATGATGCCGCCGGACATGGCGATCAGGCTCATGATCATCGGCGCGTTCAAGCCGTGCCAGATGGCCAGGCTGTATTCCGGCAACTCCCCGCCAACTACGGGCAGCGCTGCAGCGGCGAGCAGTGGCCCGACGATCTGCGCCGGGAAAATCCCCACCAGCAGACAGGTGAATACCAACAACTCGACGGGTGCGCGCATCCAGCGTGGCGGCTCGTGCGGCGTGTGTGGCAGGTCAGTGGCGGTGGGGCCGAAGAACACGTCGACGGTGAATCGCAGGGAGTAGGCGACGCTGAACATGCCGGCGATGGTCGCGACGATCGGCAGACTGGTTTCGACCCACGCCGTGGCGTTGATGAACACGGTTTCGGCGAAAAACATCTCTTTCGACAGGAAACCGTTGAGCAGCGGCACGCCGGCCATTGAGGCACTGGCGACCATGGCCAGTGTTGCCGTATAGGGAATCAGTTTGATCAGACCGCTGAGCTTGCGGATATCACGGGTGCCGCTTTCGTGGTCGATGATGCCGGCGGCCATGAACAGCGAAGCTTTGAACGTCGCGTGATTGAGAATGTGAAACACCGCCGCCACCGCGGCCAGTGAACTGTTCAGGCCCAGGAGCAAAGTGATCAGACCCAGATGGCTGATGGTCGAGTAGGCCAGCAAACCTTTGAGATCGTTCTGGAACATGGCGCAGTACGCGCCAAGCAACAGCGTGCAGGCGCCCGCTCCGCTGACGATGTAGAACCATTCCTCACTGCCGGACAGCGACGGCCACAGACGTGCCAAAAGGAAAACCCCGGCCTTGACCATGGTCGCCGAGTGCAGATAGGCCGAGACGGGCGTCGGTGCCGCCATCGCGTGGGGCAGCCAGAAGTGAAACGGGAATTGCGCGCTTTTGCTCAGCGCGCCGATCAGGATGAGTGGCAAAAGAACAGGGTAGAGGGCATGTGCGCGAATCAGATCGCCGGCGGCCAGGACCTTGTCCAGGTCATAGCTGCCGACGACATGGCCGAGAATCATGACCCCCGCCAGCAGGCATAACCCGCCGGCACCGGTGACCATCAGCGCCATATAGGCACCGCGCCGCGCATCGGCGCGGTGGTGCCAGTAGCCGATCAGCAGAAACGAGAAGAGGCTGGTCAGCTCCCAGAAAAACACGATCTGAATCAGATTACCGGAGATCACCAGGCCAAGCATGGCGCCCATGAACGCCAGAAAAAACGCGAAAAAACGTGGCACCGGGTCGTCCGGCGACATGTAGTAACGGGCATATAAGGAGACAAGTGTGCCGATGCCCAGCACCAGCATCGAGAACAGCCAGGCGAAGCCGTCCATGCGCAGAATGAAGTTCAGCCCCAGACTCGGCAACCACATGAATTCTTCGCGGATCACGCCGCCGTGAGCGATTTGCGGGTACAGCATCGCGACCTGAACGGTACCGATCAAAGCGACCAGGCCCGCCAGCAGGGATTCGGCATTACGCGCATTGTGCGGCAGCACCGCTGCCAGACAGCTGCCAATGAACGGCAGAAGCAGTAGAACTATCAGGGACATAGGCTTCTAATCTGCGGAAGTTTGTGAAGCATCATACGTGCCAGCTCCCTGATCACCAAACGCGAGGATGTCTCAGAATCCTACAAAGTAGTCTGGAATTTTGTGTTTGGCGTTGTTTCAGGGCAACGAAGGTGCGGCGCCTTCGCGAGCAGACTTGCTCCCATACTGAAATGCATTTCAAAAGGTGGGAGCGAGCTTGCTCGCGAAAGCATGGGTGCAGCCAGAAGAGATTGCCGGTCACCCCTGCGTTTCCCGCTCCAGCTCAGCTTCTGCCTCGGTGGACCTTCCCTTGGTCTTCAGCTCACTGATAATCACCGCCGCAACAATCAACCCGGCCCCAACCAGCGCAATTGCCGGCAAGCGCTCTCCGGCAATCCGTCCGACAATCCCGGCCCACACCGGTTCACCCGCATAGATCAACGTCGCCCGAGTCGGCGAAACACTCTTCTGTGCCCAGTTCATCGCTACCTGAATCGCCGCACTCGCCGCGCCCAGGCCCAAAGCGGTCGCCAGCAACAACCAGGAAGAATCCGGTATCACTTCACCGGTCGGGACTACCAGCAAGAACGACAACACCGCCGTCACCGCCAGTTGCACCACCGTCACTCGCCGCACATCCACCTGCCCGGCGAAAGCGCTGATCAAAATGATTTCAGCAGCAATCGCAACGGCGCTGATCAATGTCGCAATTTCTCCGGGACTGAAATTCAGCGCTGCCCCCGAGGGGCCTGACAACAACATCAATCCGGTAAACGCCAGCATGATGCCGATACTTGGCATCAACCCCGGACGCCGTCCCAGTACCAGCCATTGCAGCAGCGGCACAAACGGTACATACAGCGCGGTAATGAACGCCGACTGACTGCTCGGAATGCTTTGCAACCCGACCGTCTGCAGGCCATAACCAAGCATGATCGCCACGCCGATGAATGACCCGGCCTTCACTTCGAACAAGGTCAACTCGCGCAGGTGCCGCCAGGAAAACATCGCGACCATCGCCGCCGCTGCGGCGAAGCGCAGGCCGACGAAAAACATCGGGCCACTGACCGTCATGGCATGTTGCACAATCAGAAACGTGCCGCCCCAGATCATGGTGATCAGCACCAGCACGCACTCGGCTTTGCTGAAGCGGGAGAAGCGGATTGGGGACGCAGAATTGTTTGGCGACATCATGACCTTGCGCACATTAAAAGGGAGGCCGCACAATGCCGCCAACGTTGCGCAGTATACTGCCCAACCCCACCGAGTGAGCAATATAGTGCACAAAGATTTGACTCAGCGAGCCTCCGTGCTGCAACACGTCAGCCAGAACGTTCGACGCCTGCGCCATGCTGCGGATATGAGCCAGACCGCACTGGCGGAAAAATCCGGGGTGAGCCGACGGATGCTGGTGGCAATCGAGGCAGGCGAAAAGAATGTCAGCCTGACCACGCTTGATCGCGTCGCCGAAGCGCTCGACGTTGCGTTCAGCGATCTGATCCAGGCGCACGATGCGCGCGATCCGAGCCGGATCAATGAGGTTGCCTGGGCGGGCACGATTCCCGGCAGCAGAGCCGTGCTACTGTCCAAAGCCACCGCGAGCCGCGAAGTCGAGCAATGGGAGTGGTGCCTGCAACCGGGCGAGGTCTACCCGTCGCAACCGGACGCCGATGGCTGGAGCGAGCAGATCTACGTATTTGAAGGATGCCTGACACTGATGCTCGGCGATCAGGCGCAGCACATCAATAAAGGAGAGTTTTTCATGTTCGCCAGCAATCAACCGCATGCCTACCGCAACGATGGCGATGTGGCTGCGCGGTTCGTGCGTAATGTGGTGATCTGAATGGAGCAGCCTGCGGACATCCTGATCATCGGCGGCGGCCTCAGTGGCACCATGCTGGCGGTGCAATTGTTACGCCTGCCTGGGCAACGAAGAATTGCGATTATCGAGCCGCGTGCTGAATTGGGACGTGGTGAGGCTTACAGCGCAGTCGAGTTGGGACATACGCTGAACGGCAACGCGGCGCGGATGAGCGTCGACCCGGATAATCCTGATGATCTGACGCAGTGGTTGACCGCGCATATTGCCGGCGGCGGCTGGCCGGAATCGGCTGAGCAGGACGTGCCGGTCAGTGAGCTGTTTCCGCCGCGTGGCCTGTTCGGGGTCTATGTGCAACAGCGTCTGGCCGAAGCCAGGGCAGTGGGGGCTCTGCAAGGTTCGACCGTTGAACATATTTGTGCTGAAGCCGTCGACCTTCAAGTTAATGCTGGTTCAGTGCAGCTCACCTTGAGCGATGGCCAGACTCTGCGTGGATCGCTGGCAGTGCTGGCCACCGGCATGTTTCCCGCCGCCCGCACGCCGCAGACGCAATCCAGTGGCCTTAACGCCGCAGCGCTCGATCCCTGGGGTGTGGCGGCCATGCGCGAACTCGACCCGCAGTCCACCGTGCTGATCATCGGCTCCGGTCTGACCATGGTCGATGCCGTGGTGTCGCTGGAGCAGGCCGGCCATCGCGGGCCGATCGAGGTGTTCTCCCGGCATGGCCTGCTGCCGCACGTACGCCGTCAACCGCCGATCTGGATGGATTTTCTGGCAGCAGATCACAGCATCCGCACGCCACGCGAGTTGGTGCGCGAATTGCGCCGACATTGTCGCGACGCAGTCGCCAAAGGCATCGACTGGCAGGCGCCGCTGGATACGGTTCGCGCGCATATCGCGCGGTTGTGGAGTCAGGCGACTGACGTGCAGCGTCGACAATTCGTACGGCATGTACGGCCATGGTGGGAGAGTCATCACCATCGTTCGCCGCCACTGAGTGCCGAGTTGATCGAACGGCTGCACAAGGAAGGGCGCTTGCGCATTCACGCAGCGTCGTTCAAGGGGATTGAGCCCGGCGCTGGCGATGCTGTGACCATCCGCATCCGTCCGCGGGGTGAGACTGAAACATCTACAGTGAGCGGTGCGGCGCTGATCAATTCCAGCGGCATTGAATACGACTGGCGGCGCGTTGCTCGGCCCTTGCCGCAGCAATTGCTGGCGCGGGGACTGGTGCAACCGGGGCCGCTGGCGCTGGGGATCACCGCAAAGGACGGCGCAGTGGTGGATGCCGAGGGGCAGGTGAGCGCTCGGTTGTTCGCCATGGGGCCGCCGTTGCGCGGGATGTGGTGGGAAAGTACGGCGGTGACGGACGTCGCTGCGCAGGCTAAAGCGTTGGCTCGGCGGTTGGTAGATAGCCCGAAAGATTGATGTGTTCTTTCGGGCTTCTTCGCGAGCAGGCTCGCTCCCACAAGGGGATTGAGTTGTGGATGCAATTTGCGGCACACCACAATACTGTGGGAGCGAGCTTGCTCGCGAAAAGCGTCATCTGATTCAACGTCTCTGTTGAATGAAAGACCGCTATCGCTGGCAAGCCAGCTCCCACAATGGGTGTGCGTTACGACTTGAAATTACGCGACGACGCGATAGCACGGCACATACGCCGCGCCACCCGGCAACTTCATCCGGTGCTGGGCGACGAAGGCCTTGAGCAGTGCATCAAGCGGCTGCATGATCGCCGCATCGCCACGGATCTGATACGGCCCGTGCTCTTCGATCAGGCGAATGCCTTTGTCCTTGACGTTACCGGCGACGATCCCGGAAAACGCCCGGCGCAGGTTGGCGGCCAGTTCGTGCGGCGGCTGGTCGCGGTGCAGTTTCAGGTTGGCCATGTTTTCGTGGGTCGGATCGAACGGGCGCTGGAAGCCTTCATCGATTTTCAACAGCCAATTGAAATGGAACGCATCGTTACGCTCGCGGCGGAACTGCTTCACCGCTTTCAAGCCTTGAGTCATCTGCCGCGCCACTTCGGCCGGGTCATCGATGATGATCTCGTAATGCTGCTTCGCTGCTTCGCCGAGGGTCGCGATGACGAACGCATCCAGCTGTTCCAGATACGGCGCGGCATGCTTCGGCCCGGTGAGGATGACCGGGAAGGGCAGGCCTGCGTTGTCCGGGTGCATGAGGATGCCGAGCAGGTACAGGAACTCTTCGGCCGTACCGGCGCCGCCCGGGAAAATGATGATGCCGTGGCCGACACGGACGAAGGCTTCCAGACGCTTTTCGATGTCCGGCAGGATCACCAGCTCATTGACGATCGGGTTCGGCGCTTCGGCGGCGATGATGCCTGGCTCGGTCAGGCCGAGGTAGCGACCGCCGTGAATGCGCTGTTTGGCATGGGCAATGGTCGCGCCCTTCATCGGGCCTTTCATCACGCCAGGGCCGCAACCGGTGCAGATGTCGAGGCTGCGCAGGCCCAGTTCGTGGCCGACTTTCTTGGTGTATTTGTATTCTTCGGTGTTGATCGAGTGACCGCCCC
>NZ_RCOA01000112.1:0-29862 GCF_004307585.1 Pseudomonas sp. Sample_20
CCAGTGTGGTGTCACGGCCGGAACTGGTTTTTACGTCGCCGCCGGCGATGAACTCAGCTGCTTTCTGAACAGTGTGGTCATCCTGTTCATGGACACGTTTCTTGCCGTCCTTGCTATGGGTTTCGACGTTGTGTTCATCACCGGCCGAGGACAGGTAGATGTCGCGCTTGGCCTCGGCGGTGAGGTTGCCGGTGGCTTCGGCTGTGCTGGCGACGACGTTGATGTCGCGACCGGCATCGAGCTTCAGGTCGCCGCCGGTTTTCACTGTCGACGCGAGGTTTTCCACGGTGGTGGTAATGACTGAGCGATGGCCGCCATCGAACGATTCGTGGAGTTCGTCTTCGTCGCGTGTCGCCAACAGGTTGATGTCGCGCGCTGCACTCAGGCTGGCGTCACCGCCGCTGCTGATGGCAGACGCGTTGGTCAGATCCTGTCCGGACTTGATGGTCAGGCTGTCGCGGGCGCTGATGATGCCGCCGTCGTCGACGAGGGTGCGCATGCCGTTGCCATCACGCACAGCGATGGCGGTGCGATCGTTGACGATATCGCCCTTGAGTGTCGTCAGTTCGACCTGATTGCCACGGATTTCGCCGGCCAGTGCGTTGCGAATGCTGTCGGTGGCCATGAGTTTGATACGCTCATCGGCTTCCACCAGACCGCCCTGATAGAGGCTGCCCTTGACGTCGACGGACACGTCGTTGCTGGCCTTCAATGTGCCGACGTTGACCAGATCGCTACCGGCCAGCATTTCCAGATCTCGGCCCTGAATCAGGCTGCCACCGCGCACGTTGCGCGACTCGGCCTGCGCCAGATACAACACCGGCACCAGCACTTTCTGGCCGTCGACGATGCGCTCTTCCATCCAGACAATGTCGTGGGTCAGCGCAGCGACCTGCGCCGAGGTCAGGCTGACGCCGACTGAGAGGTTCAATTGATTTTTGCTGGCGAGCGCGTTATCCATCAGATAACGAAATTGCTCGTAGTCGTTCTCCAGGCCACCGGCGAGAAAACGCTGGCCGGTCTGGGCCATGACGGCGTCGCTGATCAGCCGCGATTCATAGCGACCGTCACCGAGGCGACGCGCCGCTTCGTCGGCGCTGAAGTTGAGCTTGCCGAGCAGGTAGTCGGAGCTCATGAACGCCGTCGTCTGAGTCAGCTCTGGGTTGGTTTCGATCAGATAACGGCTCTGCGGATTGGTGCTTTGCACGAACATGCCGTACGGGCCTTTCGGCAACCGGAAGGTCGAGGAAGCCGTCGGGTCGACTGCGGCGAACGGCACACCTTTGAAGTCCACCGGTGTGAAGCTGATCTGCTTCACGCCATCGGCGTCGACATGCTCGATACGGGTAACGGATCTGGAGGTTTGGGCGACAGCGTCGGTGCTACGTTTGCCCAGGTTGATGTTGATGCCGCCGACCGCGTCTGTCTGGTCGCTGGCCAGGGAACCTGTCAGTTGATCATAAGTGTTGTCGTATAGCGTGCCGTTCTGGATGCTATTGGTGACGTCGAGCTTGACCTTGCCGCCGGCCTGCATCACCGCAGCGTAAACGGCGTTGCCGTTTGCATTCCAGGTGGTGACGTCACTCATCAAAGAGAATCGCGAATCACTGGAGCGACTGATCAGTTCATCGAACCGCGCCTGATCGAAGTTGCCGGCCGCGGTAGCCGCGTTGAACGCCGGAACATCGACGAACTCCATCTTGTCCCAGAGGCTGTTGTCGATACGCCCAGGGGTGCCCCTTTTCACCACGCGCGTCCCCGAACGCGACTCCGCGCCCTGGTTCAGCAGGCTGTCAGCCGTCACGGTCAGGTCGCCGTTGGCGGCCAGCAGGCTGTAACGGTTTTCAACCTGGTTGGCGTGGATGGTGAAGTTCTTGCCTGCCACGAATCGCGCCGCGCGCGAGTCCTTGAGCACTTCGTCGTTGAATTGGGTAGTGATGGTGATGGTGCCGCGCTTCCAGCCATCACCACCATCGCAGTGCTGACCGCACACCCAGCTCAAACTGCCGGACGACTGACCGGAAGTCAGCTCGAACTCGGCTTTGGCGTTTTCGAAGGAAACCGCGTTGATATCGACGTCACCCTCGCCTTCGATGGTGCCCGACAAGTTGCTGAACAACGCCGCGCGCCCGCCATCGACAGCGTCGAAGCTCATGTTGCCGCGGCTGTAAATATCGCCGTAATAGTTATTCAGGCTGTTGCCGTGCAGCTTCATCGTGCCGCCGCTGAACAGCAGCGTGTCGGCATCGTTGTAGAGACCGTTGGCGGCGGTGAATTCGAGATTGCCTTGGGCGCCGAGGGTGCCTTTGTTATTGATCCGTGCCGCCGTCACCGTGAGGTTCTGGTTGGCGATCAGGCGACCGAGATTGTCCAGTGTGCCGCGCAAGGTCATCACGGTGTCGCCGCCGCTGACCAGTCGCCCGTCCTGCTGGATCACGTCGTTGGCGCTGATCGTGAGTTTCTGCTGCGCGGAGACTTTGCCGCTGTTGAGCAGATTGCCGCCAAGGGTCAGCGCCAGATCGCCGCCGCTGAGCAATTGTCCGGCATTGTTCAGGTTGGCCACGTTGAGGCTGAGCGCCGAAGCACTGGCGATCCGTTCGCCAGCATTGAGCGTCAGGTTCTGCGCACTGGTGTAGGTCAGCCCGCCGTTCAGTTGCCAGGTACCAACACCGTTGACCGAGCCGACATCCCATACACCATTGCCCAGCCCGGTGAGACTGCCCTGGTTGTTGGCCAGTTGGCTCACATCCAGGTCGAAAAGGCCCTGTGCCGCGTGGCGCACATTGCCGCTGAAGTTATTGATTTCGGCACCGGATAGCAGCAGGTCCTGACTGCCGATTTCGATCACGCCGCTCTGGTTGTTCAGATTGCCGGTCAGCTTGATCTGACTCGCAGCGCCACCGAGGGCGCGGAGCTGGCCGCCGGCGCTGTTATCCAAGCCGCTGGCAGTCAGCTTGAGGCTGTTCGCCGATTCGATCAGGCCGCCCTGATTGAGAACCTGCCCGACGGCTTCGAGCCCCAGCTGATTACCGCTGATCTCGCCGCTGGTGTTGTCCAGGCTGGTACCAGTGAAGATCACCTGATCCTTGCCGAACATTTTGCCGGCGCGGTTGGTCAGGCGCGTTACCGTCAACGTCAGGTCATCGATCAGGCTGGAAATCAGCCCGGCCTTGCCGCTGGCTGCACTGTTGTCGAGGTCGGCACTGGTGATGCTCACCGAGTCGGCTTGCAGCGTGCCGCCCTGGTTTTGCAAATTGCCGTTGTTCAGCGCCAGTTCGGCATGGCTGCCGTTGGCCAGAATCACACCTTGCTGGTTGAGCAGTGTTTTGCCAGTAATCTTCAGGCCGTCGCTGCCAGCGATGATCTGCCCGGCAGCGTTGTTGTTGATCCAGGCACTATTGATGTCCAGGCGCTTGCCTTGCAGGGTGCCGCCCCGGTTATCCAGCGAGGTCAGTTGATCAAGGAGCAAGCGCTGTGCGCCAGCATCGACCAGACCGGTGACGTTGCTGAAAACTCCGGCAATGTTGAGGACGACATCGCCGCCATTACCGACGATGCCGCCCTTGTCGTTGTTGCCAAGTTGTTTGGCATTGATGTCGATAGCGTTGCCGAGCAGGACACCGGCGCTGTTGTCGATCTCGTCACCGTCGATGTGCAACTGACCTTCGCTCTGAATCCGGCCCTGTTGATTCAGCAGTTGCGACTGGCTTGGTGCAGTTTGCTTGAGGATCAACCGCGCGCCATCGGCACCTGCGGCCAACAACCCGTTGGCACGGTTATCAAGGCTGGCCGCGTGCAACTCCAGGCCGTCGGCGATCATCCGCCCGCCACGGTTGTCGACGGGTCCGTCCTTGGCCAACACCAGCAATTGCCGGGCGGCGACTACACCGCCACGGTTATCGACAGAGCTGGCACGCAGTTCCACATCGCCTTTGATGGATTGCAGACGGCCCAATGCGTTGTTCAAGTGCTGCTGGACGAGGAGCGTCAGTTGCCCGGTTTCGGCGCTGAGCGTGCCGTCGTTGTTGCCGATCAGATTGCGCAGGTTTGCGTCGACGATGCCCCCCAAAAGTTGGCCGCTGGCGTTTTGCAGATCTTGCGCGGTCAGGCTCAGGCGATCGGTCCCCTGGATCAGGCCAAGGCTGTTATCCAGGTCTGCACTGGAAACCACGCTGTCATCGGACGAAATCGTGCCTTGCGTATTATCCAGCGTGCCGCGACTGGCCACCTCGAGGGTTTTGCCCGTCAGACTTGCGTTGCGGTTGTTGATGCTCTGCGCAGTGACGGTCAAGCGATCCGAGGCTTGCACCTTGCCGTCGTGGTTGTCGAAATCCTGCATCAGCGTCAGATCAGCAGCACCGTTTTCCGCGCTGATCACACCCTTGGCGCTGTTATCAAGGCGAGTGGCCGTGACGTGAATGTCGTCGGCTGCCAGCGTCCCACCCTGATTGAGCAACTCCCCACCCGACAGTGCCAGTGTGGTTTTCGCCTGGATCTTGCCCGCGCCGTTATTCAGACGTTCGCGGGCGACAACCTTGGCCTCACCGTCGCTGGCGCCGATCAGGCCGCCGCTGTTGTCCAGTTGACGGGCGTCCACGTCGAGGCGACCGGCGATCACTTTGCCGCCGGTGTTTTTTACCACCTGAGCATTGAGCTTGAGGCTGCCGCCGGCGATTTCGATACGGCCCTGACGGTTGTCGATACTGTCGACCACCAGTGTTGCCGCTTGCCCATCGGCGAAGCGAATCAGGCCGCTGAGGTTGACGATGGCCGGCGCGCTCACGACCAGACGGGTTTCACCATAAACGCGTGCATTCACACCTTGGTTGACCAGGCGCGCCGCGTTCAGAGTGAGGTCTTGAGCCTGCACGGTACCGTTCTGGTTCTCGAACGTGTCGGCTGCGCTGGCGTGCAATGTGCGGCTGGCCAACACGCTGCCACTGTTGCTCACCGAAGCACTGTTGATCGACAGATCACCCTTGGCGTTGCGGCTGTTGTCTGCGTTCACCCCGGCTTCAATCACACCAGCGTTGGTCAGCCTGCCGCCGCTGCTCAGGCTGACGCGGTCACGGGCAGCGAGGCTTTGGCGATTGATCAGGTCTTCGGCGGTTTGTACGGTGACCTGCGTACCGGCATAAACCGCGCCCTGGGCATCGAGACTTTTGGCCTTTACATCGACGGCATTACCCGCCGTGACTTTAGCCAGGGTCAGCTGGCCATTGGCGTCGATCCGGATGTCACCGGCGCTGGCGGCAAGATCACCCGCCAGCTTCACACCAACGCCCTGCTCGGTGCCGACCAGTTTGATTGCACCGGCATACATGCCGCCGAGCGCCGAGGAGTCGATGGCCAGTTGTGGTCTGGCGCTGCCGTCATCGGCACGGGCGGTGGCGCTGAGCGTGTCGGCGTTGACGTCGTTGCGGCCGGTGGTGATGTTCAGGTTTTTTGCGTGGATCTGTGCATTGATCTGCGCACTGCGGGTAATGATTTCGAAACTGTCGACGTTGCTCGCATCAAGACCGACGCCGTCAATCGAAACGCTTCCCTGATCGACCTGAAAGCGCTCCAGGCGACCGTTGTCGAGCACCGGTTTACCGGTGGTCAGCGTGACACGTGGCGTGTTGATGAAACCGCAACCGTTGCAACTGATGCCGTAAGGATTGGAAACGATCACCCGTGCCGATTGCCCTGCGACTTCGGTGTAGCCGCGCAACTGGCTCGGGCTGCCGCCATTGACTTCGTTGAGGATGGTTTGTGCCGCTGCGCCACGCAGGTTCGGGTTGCCGAGAATGATCCCGCCCAGTTGCGTCTGTTGCATGCGGTCGGTGGCGTTGTTGAGGATGACGCCTTGCGCACCGACGTTGTAGTCGTGGAACTGGTTATGCGACAGGCCACTGCCATTGGGCGCTGCGATATTGACGATTGGCACGCCATTGCCGGCGCGATCCAGACTGGTGCTGGGTGCACTGACAACGATGCCGTCCGCCTGCGCCCACACCGGTTGCCAGAACATGACGTTCGCCAGCAAAAAGGCCAGACCACGCTTGGGCATGCCGCAGAATTGCTCGCGCTTTTTTATGGCTGCAGAAGGTTGGCTGGCCAGGAAGGCCAGGTGGCGAATGTCCATATCAGAATCTCGAAGCGGGCAAAAATTAAATGAAGAAATCCAGGCGGAAATAAATCGGCGCTTCACGCTCGGTCAGCGCGTCCGGTCGTTCCAGGGAATGCGCGAAAGTCACGCTGGCGGCCACATGCTGACCACGGGCGAACAGCTCCAGCGAGTTGCTCGACATGCGCCCGTGCTGATCGCCGTTGTAGCGATCGCCACGAATCACGCCCTGGTCGTAACCGAGGCTGGTGCCGTATTCGGCGAACACCGGTTGCAGCCATTCGGCAGTCACCGGGCGGCTCCAGCGCAGGTCGTTGCGCCAGTAGCCACCACTGTCGCCGGACAACGATTGATCCTTGTAGCCACGGATCGACGCCGAGCCGCCGAGGCTGGTGCGCTGTGGGCTGAACAGCACATCTTCGCTGCGCTGGCCGGTCATCAGGCTGCTGAAGCTGAAGGACTCACCGAGTAATTTGAACGGCTGCAAATAGCTCAGGGTTGCGGTGTATTTGCGGTAGCGTGCATCCGGTTCGCCGGGACCGGGATCGTGACTGCCCTGCGCATCGAAAGCACCAATGCCCTCCTGCATGCCAGCGTCGAAGTTGACGAAAGCGCTGCCGACACGACGGCCGTGGTTGAAGCCGAATTGCGCTTCGCTGATGCGATTGCTGCTCAGTTTGAGTTTGCTGTCTTCGATAAAGTTGTTGCTGCGCAGGTACGAAAGTCCCGCACTGAGGGAGGTCTTGCTGACCGCGTCGCGATGGATCACGCGCTCGGCGCGCAGTTGATGGTTTTCGCTGTCGCCGGTCTGCTTGAAGTTGTAGCCGTTGGCGGCGATCTGCGAGCGGTACTCGCTCTGGCTGTAGGTGTAACTGAACGTCCACCAGCCCCACGGCAGACTGTAATTGAGCATGGCGTTGTTGGAAGTGTGCTGGTGATCGGTCATCGCATCGTGGCCGCCGCGCAAGCTCAGCTGGTCGGCCAGACCCAGCGGGCTATCCCAGTCGAACGACGTGCCCCACTGCTGCTCGCCGGTGCTGCGTTGGCCATCGTTGCTGCGCGACAGGCCGGCGCGCCATGGCTTCTGCGGCGTGTTGGTCACGCGCACCTCGCTGCCGCCGACATTCTGCCCCGGCGCCAGCTCCATTTTGGCCTGATTGGATGGCAGGCGATTGAGCTGGTCGACCATTTGCTCGATCTCGCGCAGGTTGACCAGTTCACCGCTTTTGCCGGGAAAGGCCATGGCCAGTTCGCGATCCGAGAGCCGGCTGTTTTCCGCGCCCTTCATGCCTTCGAGCTTGCCTTCGACCACCAGCACTTTCAGGTGCCCGGCGGACAGATCCTGTTGCGGCAGATAAGCGCGGCTGGTGACCAGACCTTTTTCGATGTAGTGATCGGTGATGACTTTGAGCAGCTCGTTGAGCTGCGGCACGCCGAGGCATTCGCCGATATAAGGCTTGAGCAGCCGCGTCTTATCGCGCTCCGAGAGGCTGTCGGCGCCCTTGAGCTCGATGTCTTTGATGGTGAAGCAGCGCGTATCGGCGGGTGCTGTCGGTTGCGCCGGTTTGGCGTCTTTGCCGGGCAGATCCTTGAGTTCTTCGAGGCGCCGCTGCTGTTCTTCGAGCAAACGGTTCTGACGTTCGCGGATCAGGTCGGTTTCACCAGGAGTGGGCGCGGCCCAGGCAGATTCAAGCGGAGAGAGGCAGAGCAGCGCCAGGCACAACCGCGCCGTGAAGGCGGGTGAAAACATGTTCGATCCCTCGACATAAAAAGTGACATCAAAATAGTGGCGCGATATTAGAGGGCCATCATTTTGACGTCAAACTTAAGTTTGTTCCGCTCATCGGGATTTGCCGCGCTTTCATACGGGTGAAACCAGCACCTGCGTACAAGTGGCGGGCGCGTTTTGCGCGGATAGTGGCCGTTGCCCATTCGGCATCTATTCTTGCCACACACGATCACAAGGAGTTTGCATGAGCACCTTCAAGACCCAAGACGGCACCGAGATCTATTACAAGGACTGGGGCAGCGGCAAGCCCGTGCTGTTCAGCCACGGCTGGCCGCTGGATGCCGACATGTGGGAATACCAGATGGAATACCTGAGCAGTCGCGGCTATCGCACCATCGCCTTCGACCGCCGTGGTTTCGGTCGCTCGGAGCAGCCGTGGACCGGCTACGACTACGACACTTTCGCCGATGACATCGCTGGCCTGATCAACCATTTGGACTTGCGCGACGTGACCCTGGTCGGCTTTTCCATGGGCGGCGGCGACGTCAGCCGCTACATCGCCCGCCACGGCAGCGAGCGTGTTGCCGGCCTGGTATTGCTCGGTGCGGTCACGCCGCTGTTCGGCAAGAAAGCCGACTTCGCCGACGGCGTCGACAAATCGGTGTTCGACGGCATCAAGGCCGGCCTGCTGAAGGACCGCGCGCAGTTCATCGCCGACTTCAACGCGCCGTTCTACGGCACCAATCAGGGCCAGAAAGTCTCTGACGGCGTGCTCACGCAAACCCTGAACATCGCGCTGATGGCATCGCTCAAGGGCACCGTCGACTGCGTGACCGCGTTCTCGGAAACCGACTTCCGCCCGGACATGGCCAAGATCGATGTGCCGACCCTGGTGATCCATGGTGACGGCGACCAGATCGTGCCGTTCGAAACCACCGGCAAGCAGGCCGCTGCGCAAATCAAAGGCGCTGAGTTGAAGGTTTACGCCGGCGCGCCGCACGGGTTCGCCGTAACCCATGCGCAGGCGTTGAATGAGGATCTGCTGGCGTTCCTCAACCGGTAATCCCGCCCGGCAAAAGCCGTAGTCAGATGCTGATGAACCAAGGCCCGCGCGATGCGGGCCTTGTGTTTTGCGCTATGGTATTTTTCTGCGTCCACTACCCGGAAAAGGAAATCCCATGCTGCGAATACTCGGCAAAGCCTCATCGATCAATGTGCGCAAAGTGCTGTGGACCTGTGCTGAACTGGACATCCAATTCGAGCGCGAAGACTGGGGTTCGGGCTTCAAGTCGCCGAACACGCCGGAGTTTCTCGCGCTGAATCCCTGCGCCATGGTGCCGGTGATCCAGGACGGCGATTTCACTCTTTGGGAATCCAACACCATCATTCGTTATCTGGCGACGCGTTACGGCGGCGCGCATTTGTATCCCGGTGAGCCGATTGCTCGGGCGCGAGTTGATCAGTGGATCGACTGGCAGGCCTCGGAGCTGAATCGCTCTTGGTCGTACCCGCTGATGGCACTGGTGCGCAAGTCGCCGGATTATCAGGACGGCGATGCCCTGGCCGCCGGCTGCCGGGACTGGATGCGCAACATGCAAATCCTCGACCGCCAACTGGAGAAGACTGGCGCTTACGTCAGTGGCGAGCAGTTTTCCCTGGCGGACATTCCGATCGGGCTGTCAGTGAATCGCTGGTTCGAAACGCCGCTCGATCACGGGAATCTGGCTGCGGTGCGCGCCTATTACGATCGCTTGAATCAGCGCGACGGTTATCGTTTGTACGGGCGCAATGGCACGCCATAAAGACATGCTCGATCAGGCTTGCTCACGCACCACGCCCCGCTCTTCAAGCAAGCGCACGAACATGCTCAGACTGCGCGACACCGTGCCCCGGCGCCACACCAGCCAAGTGGTCAGATAGCGGAAGTCCGCGGTCAGCGGCCAGACGCTGACCGTCGCGCTGCCGGGCATGCTTTGCAGCATTTTGCGCGGCATCAGTGCCAGGCCGGCACCGGCGCTGACGCAGGCGAGCATGCCGTGGTAGGACTCCATTTCGAAAATCTTGCCGGGTACGGCAGCGTCGGTGCTGAACCATTTTTCGAAATGATGACGGTAGGAACAGTTGGATCGGAAGGCGTAGATATTCTCGCCGTTAACGTCCGCCGCACGTTCGACCGGTGAATGATTGAGCGGCGCGATGATGACCATTTCCTCCTCGAACGCCGGCACACCTTCCAGGGCCGGATGCAGCACTGGGCCGTCGACGAATGCCGCAGCCAGACGCCCGGACAGCACACCGTCGATCATCGTCCCTGATGGCCCGGTGGACAGGTCGAGATCAACCTTCGGATGTTGTTGGTTGTATGCCGCCAGCAGTTCGGGAATACGCACTGCTGCGGTACTTTCCAGCGAGCCCAGCGGGAACGCGCCCTGGGGTTCCTCCCCCGCCACCGTCGCCCGCGCTTCCTGCACCAGATCGAGAATGCGCCGCGTGTATTCGAGAAAACTCCACCCGGCCGGCGACAGGCGCAGACGGCTCTTCTCGCGGATAAACAGATCGACGCCGAGGTCCTGCTCAAGCTGCTTGATCCGCGTAGTCAGGTTCGACGGCACGCGATGAATCTGCGTGGCGGCGGCGCTGATGCTGCCGTGCTCGGCCACGGCCTTGAAGATTTCCAGTTGCACCAGATCCACAGTCATTCTCCGATCGTGAAAGAAACGATCTCTATTATTCAGTTTCCAGAAAACTAACGCCACCCTACTCTAGGCCCATCCGACGAACCTACAGGACAACGTCAATGAGCCAGATTTCCAGCCAGACCCACGCCATCTCGATCAACCCTGCCACCGGCGAGCAGATCGGTCATTACGCGTTCGAATCCGCCGCTGCCCTTGATGCGGCACTGACTCGCGCTGCCTTCGCTTTTGGCAAGTGGAAGCGCAAGCCGCTGCAGGATCGTTCGCGCCTTTTGACCGCCCTCGCCGGCGCGCTGCGTGAAACCTCAGAAGCGATGGCAACCATGATCACCAAGGAAATGGGCAAGCCGATCGCCCAGGCCCATGGCGAAATCGAGAAATGCGCCAAGCTCTGCGAGTGGTACGCCGAACACGGCCCGGCCATGCTCGACGCCGAAGCCACCCAGGTTGAAGGCGGCAAGGCGCGTATCGAATACCGTCCGCTGGGGCCGATTCTGGCGGTGATGCCGTGGAACTTCCCGATCTGGCAAGTGCTGCGCGGCGCGGTGCCAACGCTGATCGCTGGCAACACCTACGTGCTCAAGCACGCGCCAAACGTGATGGGCAGCGCTTACCTGTTGCGCGATGCGTTTGTTCGCGCCGGTTTCCCCGAGGGCGTGTTTGAAGTGATCAACGTCACCCCGGAAGGCGTTTCCAGCGCCATTGCCGATTCGCGCATCGCCGCTGTGACGCTGACCGGCAGCGTCCGCGCCGGCATGGCCATCGGTGCTCAGGCCGGTGCGGCATTGAAGAAATGCGTGCTGGAACTCGGCGGCTCCGATCCGTTCATCGTGCTCAACGATGCTGATCTGGATGAGGCGGTGCACGCGGCGGTGGTCGGTCGTTATCAGAACTCCGGCCAGGTTTGCGCGGCTGCCAAGCGTCTGATCATCGAACAAGGTGTTGTCGAAGAGTTCACCCGCAAGTTCGTTGAAGCGACACGCCAGTTGAAGGTGGGCGATCCGCTGAATGCGGACACCTATATCGGGCCGATGGCGCGCTTCGATCTGCGTGATGAACTCGATCAGCAAGTGCGTGACACGTTGGAGGAAGGCGCGAAGCTGCTGCTCGGCGGCAGAAAAACCGAGGGCGCCGGCAACTACTACGAACCGACCGTGCTGGCCGATGTAACCGACCGCATGACCTCGTTCAAGCAAGAGCTGTTCGGCCCGGTCGCTTCAATCATCACCGCCCGCGATTGCGCACACGCCGTGGCCTTGGCCAACGACAGCGATTTCGGCCTGACCGCCACGATCTACACCGCCAACGTCGCGCTGGCCGAGCAACTGACCAGCGAACTGGAAACCGGCGGCGTGTTCATCAACGGCTACTCGGCGAGCGATCCTCGTGTGACCTTCGGCGGCGTGAAGAAGAGCGGCTTCGGTCGCGAGTTGTCGCACTTTGGCGTACGGGAATTCTGCAACGCGCAGACCGTATGGCTGGATCGTAAATAAGCCGGATGCCTAAAAACCCGTGGGAGCGAGCCTGCTCGCGAAAGCGGTGTATCAAGCGATGAAGATGCCGAATCCACCGGAGCCATCGCTGGCAAGCCAGCTCCCACAAATACTGCGGTGGACACTGATACAGCAAACACCATAGAACCCTGTGGGAGCTGGCTTGCCAGCGATGGCGGTGCATCAGCCAGCATTTATACCGACTGATTCACCGCTTTCGTGAGCAAGCTCACTCCCACAATTCCTCGCAATTTACAGATATTTCAGCCAGCTGATGTCGCGGCGCCGCGCTTTCAATGCAGAGAACCAGCGCACTGCCGGGAACAGCACCACGGCAAGAACCACCGCCGCCAGCCACACCGCCGTCACCGTCGAAAAGCCGAAATAGCTGCCCTGATTCAGGCCGAACAGCGCCACACCGATCAGGTACAACACCTTCAACACATACAAGTGCAGCAGATAGAAAAACATCCGTGCCGAGCCGAACACCGTCAGCCAGCCAATCCAGCGGCGACTCTGCACGCGCTCAAAGGCGAGCAACAGCAACAGCCCCACGCTCACAGTCAGCGCGATGAACAGCAGCGATGGCGGGTATTTGGTGATATTGAAAAAACTCATCAGTGTCTGCACCAGCGAATCGCTGATCGCCCACGGTTTTTCGCCGTAGCCATTGATCAAGCGCAGCGCCACAAAGCCCAGCAAACCAGCGACCCCGGCAATCAGCAAACGACGCTGACGCACCGCCGCGTCCATGCCGCGAGCAAACCACGGCCCGAGCGCATAGCCCAGGCCGATTACACCAATCCACGGCAGCAGCGGGTACGAGGTGCGCAGGCGCAGGGTTTCGCTGATCTCGATCCAGCCTCGATCATGCAGAATCGCCCAAGGCACATGCAGCGCCGACTCGGCCGGGAAATGCACTGCGTCGAGCAGGTTGTGCCCGGCGATGATCGCCACGCTCAGCGTCAGCAGCAGCGCACGTGGCAACCAGACCAGCAGCGCCAGCGCGATCATGCTCAGGCCGATCGCCCAGATCACTTGCAGGTAAATCACGCTCGGCGGCAACTGGAACGTCCAGGCGAAGTTGACCAAGGTGAACTCCAGCGCCACGAGGAACAATCCGCGTTTGAACAGAAATGCGCTGACATCGGCTTTGCCGGCGTATTTTTCGCCGTAGAGCCATGCCGACAAACCGGTCAGCAAGACAAACACCGGCGCACACAGATGCGCCAGAGTGCGGCTGAAAAACAGCACCGGCTCGGTGCTGGCGATGTCCATCGGATCGGAGACCTGTCGGTGCAACAGGAAGGTTTCGCGCACGTGATCGAGCAGCATGAACAGGATCACCAGGCCTCTGAGCGCATCAATGGACAGCAGCCGGCCAGTCGTCAATGGGGCAGAACGGGGAAGCACAGGGGTCATGGGTCTTTCGCAATCGAGAGGAATACCACCGGACAGCCACAACGCCGCCCGCAAATTTCGCGTTACCTTATAACACCAGAAAAACAAAACCCAAACATCCAGCATCGAAGTTGCCCATCAGCGCCAGCCTTCTATAGTGAACAGGTCCGCCCTGCCCTTGAGCGCTGTCCATGGTCAATACCGAACACCTGATCATCTGCGAGCACTGTGATTGCGTGTACGAGAAAGTCGTGCTCGGCAAACACCAGAAAACCCTGTGCGTGCGCTGCGGTGGCGTGCTGCAGCGCTTCAACGGCCTGACCATCGAGCAGCGTCTGGCGCTGACGTTCACGGCCGCGATGCTGTGGCTGTTCGCCAATTTCTATCCGGTGATGAGCATCAGCCTCAAAGGCATGAAAAACAGCGCAACCCTATGGGATTCGGTGCTCGCGCTGAGCCAGGGACCGATCACCTTTATCGCGATGGTCGCGGCGATCGCAATCATCATTGCCCCGGCATTTCAGTTGGTGTTGTTGATCTGGGTGTTGAGTTTTGCCCTCGGCCTGCGCCGGGCACCGGGGTTCAATCTGTGCATGCGCTGGCTGGAAACCCTGCGCCCGTGGAGCATGCTCGAGGTGTGCCTGCTGGGGGCGATGGTCGCGGTGTTCAAACTCGCCGGCCTGCTCGATGTGCTGCCGGGGATCGGCCTGTTCGCCCTGGCGGTGCTGAGCCTGATGATGATCCGCATTGCCGGCCGTGACATCCGCGAACTCTGGGACATTTTATGAAGCGTCCACCGACCGCCAGCGAACTTAACCTGTGCCTGTGCCACAGCTGTGGCCTGGCCTGCGATATGACCGACGAGCCACACGAATGCCCACGCTGTGATGCGCCTTTGCATCGGCGCAAGACCAATTCGCTGACGCGCACCTGGGCGTATATGCTCGCCGCCCTGGCCTTTTATATCCCGGCCAATCTGCTGCCGGTGATGAATACGGTGATGCTCGGCAACGGCGCCGACAGCACGATCATGAGTGGCGTGCTGGAGTTCTGGGAGGCCGGAGCGTGGGACATTGCCCTGATCATTTTCATCGCCAGCATCGCGGTCCCGGGGGTCAAATTCGTCGCCCTGACCTTGCTGCTCGTCACCGTGCAGCGCAACAGCGATTGGGCGCGCAGGGAGCGTTCGAAGCTGTACCGCTTCGTCGAACTGATCGGCTACTGGTCGATGCTCGATGTGCTGGTGGTCGCGCTGGTCGCGGCGCTGGTGAAGTTCCAGGCGCTGGGCGATATCGAGCCACGACCGGGCATCCTGTTCTTCGGCCTGGTCGTGGTGTTCACCATGCTCGCGGCGATGAGTTTCGACCCGCGCCTGATCTGGGACAGGGACACCAGCGACACGGTCAGCGACGTAGCGTCTGGAGCAGCACCTGCAACGGATGGCGCAGCGCCAGATCCGACTGGCGCTTGACCTGGCTGCGGCAGGAGTAGCCGGTCGCCAACGCCTCGCCCTGCTCCGCCGGAGCCTGCACCTGACGCGCCCACGACTGCTCGTAAATGACTGCCGAGGTCTGGCGATTACGTGCTTCGTGGCCGTAGGTGCCGGACATGCCGCAGCAACCGGTGGCTTGCGTGGCCAGCTTCAGACCGGCACGTTCAAAGACCTGTTCCCACTGGCGGGTCGCGGCCGGCGCGTTGGTTTTCTCCGTGCAATGGGCGAGCAGACGGAACGCTTTCGGCTGAGCCTCAGGCGTCCGTTCTGGCATGACCTTGAGTAACCACTCCTGCACCAGCGCTACTTCTGGGCACTCATTCAGGCCCGGTACTTTCAGGTATTCCTGGCGATAGACCAGAGTCATCGCCGGATCCAGCCCCAGCAGCGGCACGCCGGTCTGCGCCAGCGCCTGCAACTGCCCGGCGTTACGCAACGCCGCCCGATTGAACGCCGAGAGAAAGCCCTGCACGTGCAGCGGCTTGCCGTTGGCGCTGAACGGCGCGAGATAGACCTGATAACCCAGGCGCGAAATCAGCTCGACCAGATCAGCCAGCAGCGGCGCCTCGAAGTAGCGGGTGAAGGCGTCCTGCACGATGACCACGCTGCGTTCGCGTTGCTTCGGGGTCAGCGCCGACAACGTTGCGACGGTTGCCGGCTGCACCTGCCAACGGCGCATCCCCGCATGGAAATCGAAACGGCTGAGCAGCGGCACATCGACCATGCCACCGATCCGCGCCAGCGCGCCACGCACCCAGCCAGCACCCATCAGACCGTTATAAAGCGCCGGTACCCGCGCCATGTATGGAATGGTGTATTCCAGCGAGGCAATCAGGTAATCCCGTGCCGGACGCAGATAACGACTGTGATACAGCTCGAGAAAACGCGAGCGGAATTCCGGCACGTTGACCTTCACCGGGCACTGCCCCGCGCAGGATTTACAGGCCAGGCAACCGGCCATGGCGTCGTACACCTCATGGGAAAAATCCGCCGATGGATCGCGACTGTTGCGCCAGCGCTGCCACAGCGTGCTGAAAAACGCCGGTTTACGAATCGCATCCGAGAGTACGTCGACACCTGCCTCGCCCTGCAACCGCAGCCATTCGCGAATTAGCGAGGCGCGGCCCTTGGGCGATTGCGCGCGTTCGCGGGTGGCTTTCCACGACGGGCACATGGCGTCATCAGGATCGAAGTTGTAGCAGGCGCCGTTGCCATTGCAATGCATGGCCGCGCCGTAGCTTTGCCAGACTTTCTCGTCGATCTGCCGATCCAGCTCGCCGCGCAGGGTCACTTCGTCGATCTTCAGCAGTGCCGATCCGCTGTTGGCCGGCGTGGCGATTTTGCCCGGATTGAACTGGTTGAACGGGTCGAACGCGGCTTTCAAGGCTTGCAGCGCCGGGTACAACTCGCCGAAGAATGCCGGCGCGTATTCCGAACGCAGGCCCTTGCCATGCTCGCCCCAGAGCAGACCGCCGTAGCGCTGAGTCAGCGCCGCTACGCCATCGGACACCGGACGAACCAGCGCCGCTTGTTGCGGGTCTTTCATGTCGAGGATCGGCCGCACGTGCAGTACGCCGGCGTCGACATGGCCGAACATGCCGTACTGCAAGCCGTGGCTGTCGAGCAGGTCGCGCAGTTCGGCGATGTATTCGGCCAAATGCTGCGGCGGCACGGCGGTGTCTTCAACGAAAGGCTGCGGGCGGGCTTCACCGGCGACGTTGCCGAGCAGGCCCACCGCCCGTTTGCGCATGCCATAGACCTTGTTCACCGCTGCCTGACCAACCGCCAGCGTATGCCCCAGGCGCTCCACGGTGCGGTCGTTTTGCAGATGTTCGAGGAACGCTTCGACGCGGCGTTGCAGATCTTCGGGATCGTCACCGCAGAACTCGACCAGATTGATGCCCAGAGTCGGCCGCTCAGCGTTTTCCGGAAAATATTCGGCAACGCCGTGCCAGACGATGTCCTGCATCGCCAGCAGCAAGACCTTGGAGTCGACGGTTTCAATCGACAACGGCTTGAGCGCCATCAACGCCCGCGCATCACGCAAGGCATCCATGAACCCGGCGTAGCGGATGTTGACCAGCATCGTGTGCTTGGGAATCGGCAATACGTTCAACCGCGCTTCGACGACGAAGCCCAGCGAGCCCTCAGCGCCACACAGCACGCTGTTGAGGTTGAAGCGCTGGTCGGCCTCACGCAGATGCGCCAGGTCATAACCGGTCAGGCAGCGGTTGAGATCGGGAAAGCGTGCCTTGATCAGCTCGCCCTGTTCATCAATGATCTGCCGCGCACAACGATAGACTTCGCCGACGCGATCATCGCGGGCGCACTGCGCTGCAAGCTCATCCTCGGCCAGCGGCAGGCCGTGCAGACGCTCGCCGCCGCGCAGGATCATTTCAAGTTCCAGCACATGGTCGCGGGTCTTGCCGTAGGTGCAACTGCCCTGGCCGCTGGCGTCGGTGTTGATCATGCCGCCGACCGTGGCGCGGTTCGAGGTCGACAGTTCCGGAGCAAAAAACAGCCCGGCGGACTTCAGCGCGGCGTTGAGCTGGTCCTTGACCACCCCGGCCTGCACCCGCACCCAGCGCTGTTCAACGTTGATTTCCAGAATGCGATTCATGTGCCGCGACAGATCGACGACGATGCCATCCGTCAGCGATTGGCCGTTGGTGCCGGTGCCACCGCCACGCGGGGTGATCACCACTTTCTCGTACGCCGGTTCGGCAATCAGCCGCGCCACACGTGCAACGTCTTCGGCGTCCAGCGGAAACACCGCCGCTTGCGGCAAGCGCTGATAGATCGAGTTGTCGGTCGCGAGCACCACGCGGCTGGCGTAATCAGCGCTGATTTCACCGCGAAAACCGCTGTTTTTCAGGGCGGCGAGAAATCGTTGGTAATCGCTGGTCAAGGCTTTGGCGGGCGACAGCTGGGCAATCATCGGTCGGGTCATCTCGGTCAAATCGGGCTGTGTGGCGGTGAACAGTTGTGCGCAAGGAATGATTGCGTCAGGCTCCGCCATCTGATTGCGCCCATGTTCATTGCTGGCCAGCCATGGAACAAGCGTAATTTCGACCCGCTATCGATGAGTTTTACGAATGAACCCGCGCACCCTCACACCGTCCATGTCGCTGCTGCTGGCTTTCGAGGCCGCCGCTCGCCACGAGAGCTACACCCGCGCCGCCCATGAGCTGTCACTGACGCAGAGCGCGGTCAGCCGTCAGGTACAGATTCTCGAGAAGATGCTCGGCATGCGCTTGTTCAGCCGCGAAGGCCGGCAGGTGGTGCTGACGGATGTCGGGCGCATGTATCAGCGCGAACTCAGCGAAGCCCTCGGGCAGATTCGCAGCGCAACCTTGCAGGCGATGGCGTTTGGTTCGGGCATCCATAGCCTGCGCCTGGCGACGCTGCCAACCTTCGGTTCGAAATGGCTGCTGCCACGGTTGAAGGATTTCTACACGGCGCACCCGGGCATGACCGTGCACTTGCATTCGCGAATCGAAACCATCGATTTCGACACCAGCGAAATCGACGCCGCCATCTGTGTCGGCGGCGGGGAGTGGCCAGGCCTGACCGCCCTGCCCCTGCACACCGAAGAACTGGTGGCGATTGCCAGCGCGCAGCTGTCGGCGACTGAACGCGACGAGGCCGAGCGGCACATGGCCGGGCAGTTGCTGCTCAACGTCAGCAGCAATGCCCAGGCATGGGCGGAATGGTTCAGCCATCACCAACTGGCGCATCGCAGCATGCGGATCGGGCCGAGCTTCGAAATGACCTCGCACTTGATTCAGGCAGTACGCGCCAATATCGGCGTCGGCCTGGTGCCGCGGATTCTCGTCGAGGAGGAATTGCTCAAGGGCGAATTGCTGCAACTGGGAGAGCCAATTACCAGCCGACGCAGCTATTACCTGGTGTACCCGCCGCGCAATGAGAATTTGCCTTCGTTGAAGGCGTTCAGAGATTGGCTGATTGATACCCTCTGAAGGATCGCGTCGCGGCCATTCGCGAGCAGGCTCGCTCCCACAGGAAAATGTATGCCATGTGTGGGAGCGAGCCTGCTCGCGAAGAGGCCGGTTGCAACGACCTCAAAACCTCGGTTTGACCGCCCGCCAATCCGCCTTGTACCGCTGCATCTGCCGCACATCATCCCTCTGGCGAATCCCGCACGTCAGGTACTGATCATGCAGCCTGGCCAGTTGCTCATGATCCAGCTCCAACCCCAACCCCGGAGCGCGAGTGATCTTCACGCAGCCATCGACAATCGGCAGCTTGCCGCCCTTGATCACTTCCTCGTCCGGCTCCTGCCACGGGTAATGGGTGTCGCAGGCGTAATCCAGATTCGGCACTGCCGCCGCGACATGCGCCATGGCCATCAGGCTGATGCCCAGGTGCGAGTTGGAATGCATCGACACGCCGAGGCCGAACACGTCGCACATTTTCGCCAGCGTCTGCGTATCCCGCAGGCCACCCCAGTAATGGTGGTCGGCGAGGACGATCTGCACGCTGTTCTGCGCAATGCTGCGGCGGAACTCGTCGAAATCAGTGACCACCATATTGGTCGCCAAGGGCAGACCGGTGCGCTTGTGCAGTTCAGCCATGCCATCAAGCCCCGGGGTCGGGTCTTCGTAATACTGCAGGTCATCGCCGAGCAGTTCGGCCATGCGAATCGCCGTCTCCAGCGACCAATTGCCGTTCGGGTCGATGCGCAGCGGCAATCCCGGAAAGGCTTTTTTCAGTGCCTTGATGCAAGCCACTTCATGCTCCGGCGGCAAGGTGCCCGCCTTGAGCTTGATGCTCTTGAATCCGTACGCTTCGATCATCCGCGCTGCCTGCGCGACGATCTGTTGCTCGCTCAGCGCCTCGCCCCAGTTGTCCGGTTTGTAGGGGGAGTCGATATGCTCGGCGTACTTGAAAAACAGGTAAGCGCTGAACGGCACTTCATCGCGGATCGCCCCGCCGAGCAGGTCCACCAGCGGCACGTTCAGGTAGCGCGCCTGCAAATCAAGAAACGCTACTTCGAATGCCGAGTAGGCATTGCTCACTGCTTTGCTGGCGTGGGAACCGGGGGCCAGTTCGGCGCCAGCGACGCTGGCGGGTTTATTCGCCGCCACGGTGGCCTGCACGATCGCGCGCAACTGATTGAGGTTGAACGGATCAAGGCCGATCAATTGGCTCTGCAATTGTTGCTGGATCGCCAGCGCCGGGGCATCGCCGTAGCTTTCGCCGAGGCCGATGTAGCCGTTGTCACTCTCGATTTCGATGATCGAGCGCAGGGCAAAGGGTTCGTGGATGCCACTGGCGTTGAGCAGTGGCGGATCGCGGAAGGCAATCGGGGTGACGCTGACACGGGTGATTTTCAAGATAACGCTCCTGACAGATCAACAATCGATTCAGTGGCTCGCAGCCGGACGAGCCGGCGCCACAGCGGCTGCTTCGTCACTTGGCTTTGCCGGGGTTTTACCTTTGGCGCCAGGCGCCGTGCGGGCGAAGAAGATCACCACGGCGGCGATCAGCGATGTCGCCGCCAGGCCATACAGGCCGCCCTCGATGGAGCCGGTGGTTTGTTCGAGAATGCCGAACGCGGTCGGCGCGACGAAGCCGCCAAGGTTGCCGATGGAGTTGATCAGCGCGATCACCGCCGCAGCGATACGCGCGTCCAGATAGCTTTGCGGAATCGGCCAGAACAGCGCCGACGCTGCTTTGAAACCGATAGCGGCGAAGCAGATGGCGACGAAGGCAAACACCGGCCCGCCAGTGGTCGACATGAACATGCCGACCGCCGCGATCACCAAGGTCAGCGCGACCCAGGCCTGCTGGAATTTCCATTTGCCGGCCATCGCTGCGAAGCCATACATGGCGACAATCGAAATGATCCACGGAATCGAATTGAGCAGCCCGACCTGGAAATCTCCGAGGTTACCCATCTTCTTGATCATGCTCGGCAACCAGAACGTCGCGCCGTAAATGGTCAGGGCAATGGAAAAATAGATGAAGCAGAACAGCGCGATCTGTCGGTCAGCCAACAGCTTGAACATCGACGGCTTGGCGACTTGTACCGCTTCGCGAGCGCGCTGCTCCTCGGCAATCGCCGCGACCAGTGCGTCTCGCTCTTCCTCGCTCAGCCACTTGGCTTGGCGCGGGTGCGATTGCAGCCAGAACCAGACGAATGCGCACAACACCACCGAAGCCGCGCCCTCGATGAGAAACATCCACTGCCAACCGTGCATGCCCAATCCGCTGATATGCAACAGCGCACCGGACACCGGGCCGGAAATCACCGAGGCAATCGCTGAGCCGCTGAGAAACACCGCCATGGTTTTGCCGCGCTCGGACGCTGGCAGCCATTGGGTGAAGTAATAAATGATCCCCGGGAAAAACCCGGCCTCGGCCGCACCGAGAATAAAGCGCAGCACGTAGAAACTGGTTTCGCCCTGAACAAACGCCATGGCCATGGCCGCAGCGCCCCAGGTGAACATGATCCGCGTCAGCCAGACCCGCGCGCCGTAGCGCTGCAACAGCATGTTCGACGGCACTTCGAACAGTGCGTAACCGATGAAAAACAGCCCGGCGCCAAGTCCGTACGCCGCTGCGCCGATACCCAGATCGGTTTCCAGATGGCTGCGCACGAAACCAATGTTGACCCGGTCGATGTAATTGACGATGAACATCACCACGAATAGCGGCAGCACGTGGCGTTTGACCTTGGCGGCGGCGCGGGCGAGCACCGTGATGTCCGGCGGACTCTGGAGGGTTTTCAAGGGGCGACTCCCGATCTTGTTTTTTTAGGGATGACTTGAAGCAATGAGCCGATCATGGACGTCGCGCATTGATCCCGTCTAATCTAAACAGGCATTCGATTGATACCCGGATTAGATCAATGTTCGAGCTCACCCAACTGCGCTGTTTCACCACGGTCGCCACCGAACTCAACTTTCGCCGCGCCGCCGAGCGCCTGAACATGACCCAGCCGCCACTGAGTCGGCAGATTCAGCTGCTGGAGCATCACCTTGGCGTCGAATTGTTTACCCGCAGCACCCGAAGCGTTGCGCTGACGGCGGCGGGCCGGGCGTTTTTCGTTGAAGCGCAGAATCTGCTGGAGCGCGCCCAGCAAGCAGCGATCACCGCACGCCGGTTTGCCGAGGGCGACATTGGCTCGGTGAACATCGCGTTCGTCGGCAGCGCGGTATATGAATTTCTGCCCAAGGTGATCGCCGAAGCGCGGCTTAAACAGCCTCAGGTGAAAATCGATCTGGCAGAGATGAATACCTATCAGCAGCACGAGGCCTTGCGCGCTCGTCGTATCGACCTGGGCATTGCCCGCGCGCCATTGCAGGAACCGGGCTATGCCACCGAATGCCTGGTGCGCGAACCATTTGTGCTGGCGGTGCCGAGCGGGCATCGGTTGGCCAATGCAGCTGAGGTGTCAGTGGCTGATCTGGATAAACAACCGTTCCTGATGTACTCCCATGAAGCCTATCCGCCGTTCAACGAACTGTTGACCGGCACGCTGCGCTCAGCGCGGGTGGCGCCGGATTACGTGCAGTGGCTGGGCTCGTCGCTGACGATTCTGGCGCTGGTCAACGCTGGCATGGGTCTGGCGCTGGTTCCACGTTGCGCGACCAGCGTGGTGTTCAGGAATGTGGTGTTTCGCGAGATCGATCTGGGCGAAGGGGTGCAAAGCGAACTGCATCTGATCTGGCGTGAGAACAATGACAACCCGGCGTTCGCGATGTTGCTGGAGGCGATTCGCCGGGCGGTGGTGCAGGGTTGGGGCTGAAGAAGTTTATCGTCTAGACCGTGGTTTCAGAGGCGGCGGCGCACTGGGGCCTTTGATCAAGGGCACGTCCAGCATTTTTCCGTCCGGCCCGACAAAGAGTCGCTCTAAATGCTTTGGCATGGGTTGTGGTGCTCTGGCAGTTGGCATGTTGATCCCTCTGATACTGGGCTGAACTCGACCCATTTGACTTTCGCGGAATCTATCAACAAAAACTCCGCGCCAATAGATGCAGGTTGGCCATCATCCGTGAGCCAACGCGGATATTTCATGATGAACTGACCATTGGATGATTCCCGTGGCCACTCGACCGGCCAGCCAAATACGCGCCTTTCATCGTTCAAATGCAGAGTTATGAAGCGCTCATGTTGGGCGAAAGCGCAGAACCATTCACTGGGGAAAGAAGATTGTTTCGTGACGTTTCGCTTACGTAACCAGCCGTGCAATTTGTCACTCGTAGCCAGGTAACAGGCAAACAAACCCAGCATCAGCGAAAACACAAATGCCCAGAGCGTTTGCGCCCGATCATCCCAGTTTCCTAATGAAAAACCCTTCGAGCCAATCCACAAACATAGGTTGCCCACCGCCAACACCGCGCCCTGAATCACAAATGTGAATATCAGCGCCTGCACGATCTGGCCGAACGTATCCGGTCGCTTGAATGCCGTAAGTGAATAGAAGATCCAGGTCGATAGAAAACCTGGGATGAGATACTGCAACAGCGGAATGATGTCCTTGACCAGATCATCCATGATCCGAGACTCCTTTCAGTCATGCCGATCCCGTCACGGGCCGACATTCAAAGCCTAGTCAAGGATCCTGCTGCGCCTCGCGGGCAACTGTCACAGCTCATTGCGAGCGTTTGATTGGAGTCTCCATCCAATGAAAAAAGGCAGACACCGAACTTCGGTGTCTGCCTTTTTTGAGATCCGGGCGCCCGGTTACAGGCAGTCACGCACCGATTGGCGCAGCGATCCGGACTTGGCCCAAGGCGGCCCTTGGTAGAGGGACACCTTGCTGCCGTCCTTGTATTTGACGATATCGAGAATCTCATCCGCCGTGATAATGCTCGGCGCGGTAATCCGGTAGCCGTTGGAAATCGACGTCTGCGAAGTCTTGGCCACGTCCTTCTGCCACAACGGTAACAAACACGCGGCATATTCCTTGGGAGGCTTGTCACTGGTCTTGCTGAGGTTTGGCTCGCCCGGCACCAGCGATGCTGGTAACGAGCAACCCGTCAACAGGGCCAGTGCCAAAGTGCCGATCCATACGCGCATGCTGTTTACCTGTTCCGAAAAAACGTGAATGTACCGTTTAACGGCGTGCACATCCATCGTGGCACCCCGCCGTTACCGGGGTTTGGACAATTTTTTACATCGGTTCAGCCGGGCGTCAGATGGCCTGGCCCCAGGTGGAAAAATGCGACTACTCTTTTCTACCGAGAATGTTCTGGAGGTGATCATGCGGCTCAATGAATACGAACACGAACTTCAACGGGATTTGCAAAGCGTGGCGTCGGACCTGAGATGGTCGGCGGTCGATCTCAAGCGCATCGCTGAACAACTGCGTAAATCCGGCAACGAGGCAGACGCCCAGACCGTGTTGCGGTCGTGCGAAATCCTGCAAAGCGACGAAGAGAGATTGCAGATCTATGCCAAGGAGGTAAAAGCCCGGACCATCAGCCGAATCAAGGTGCACTGACTTCTGATCCAAACAGAAGCCCCGGTCGAAACCGGGGCTCTTTCGTTATAACGCATCAACTCACGTTCTGGCTTTGCACCCGCTTGGCGCGTTGCTTGTAACCAGGAAGCGCCGCCGCATAGGCCATCGCCTCCTCTCTGCTGGTGAATGACGCCAACCGGTCGCCCTGAGTGCAAACCCGCCATGGGCCGTTGTTGACGCTGAGCACGTCATAACCGTTCATGTGCAGCTTGTTCAGCATTGGAATGCTCATGAGCACCTCCATTTCGTCAACGGTGTTTTCGGTGTACGGGCTTACCTTACACCCGCTCCCCGCTGCGGTGTAAACCGGATTCGCCCTGGCACATGTCAATTCACTGGCACTTTTTGCTACGCAAATGGCTCCGAATCAAGAGGGAACCTTTAAATCCGCTTGCGGCTCGAATATTGCAGATTGATTACAGATTTATGACACGCATCAACAGGGCAATCATGAAAGTACGCGCCACCGTCATTTGCGAACAGGATCGCCATATCCTCCTGGTACGCAAACCCCGCCATCATTGGTCATTGCCCGGCGGCAAGGTCGAACCCGGGGAAACCCGTGCGGCGGCAGCCGTGCGCGAGTTGCAGGAGGAAACCGGGCTCAATGCTGAGGACGTCCTGTACCTGATGGATTTTCAGGCGGGCAGTACGCGGCATCATGTGTACGAGGCTTCGGTGGTCAACATCGACGACGTGCGCCCGCAGAACGAAATCGTCGATTGCATCTGGTACCCGCTCGATGCCGTGCACAATCTTGAAACCAATGACGCGACACGGCGCATCGTGCAGGCCTTCCAACGCCGTTTATGACAATCAGCCGGCGAACGCCCGGCGACCGGCGCTGATTTCCGTTCGCAACTCACCGATGAAATTGGAAATATCGCGAATCGTCACCAGATGCTCGGGAGAAACGCCGTCAAGCAACAACTCGACACGCCCACTGCCCGGCTCATACACCTTGATCCGCAACAGACCTTGTCCGGTCGGTGTGCAATCACACTTGAACGTGGGGAAGCCTGACTCGACGATCCGGCAGATATCGGCAATGGCAAGCATGGACGGGCGCCTCGCAGGCGGAGAATCGATCCATCGAGCATAGACCCACGGTGTGTTTACTGCCCGCTCGAGAATGCCAAGCCGATCACAACTCACTCATGCCATTCAATGCGCGTCGTGATCCCAGATCCAGTTCCACATTCCGGGCAGATTCACCGGCTCAGCGCTTTGCTGAACCGTACGCGCCAACGCAGCTTTTTCCAGTGCGGCCTGATTGTCGTAGAACGGCTTGTCCGCCAGTCTGACCCCGGTCGCCGCCGCGCTATCGAGCAGAATCTGCAGATATTCGCGAGTGTGGCGCGCGGTGTAGCGATTGAGGTCATGGAACGTCACCACGACCGGGATCACGCCATCCACGGTCGGCAATTGACCCACGGCGATGCGCTCGCGCACTTCCGATAACTGCCGCAGCATATTCGCCCGACGCCGAGGGCTGGCGTTGAAGCCCCAGATCTTGCCGTCGTTGGCACTCATGTCCGTGAGCAAGACATGCAAGCCGTGTTTTTGATAGGCCGCAAATGTGCGCTTGTCGTAGTTCCAGAACGGTGGGCGCAACAGCTTGGGCTGCGCCCCGGTGATAGCGGCGATGTCAGCACTGCCATCGGTCAGCGACTGCTCCAGTTCTTGCGGGTCGAGCGAGCGATGGTTGGTGTGCCAATGAGTCGCGGTGTGGAAAGCGAGAATATGCCCCTCGGCGTGTTCACGACGCATCAGGCTGCGACCGATCTCGCTGTTGCCTGCCCTGGGTGCTCGGGTCTGCACGAAAAACACGGCTTTGATATTTGCCTGCAGCGGATTGCTTTTGAGGCTGTCGAGCACCGTGGCCGTGGGATTCCACCATCCTGAAGCACTTGGGCCATCATCGAACGTCAGCAGAAAACGTACGGAGGCCTGGGCCATCAGGCGCGTTTTGGTTTGCGTGGTCATGTCGATCGGCGCGGCGATGCAGCCGGCCAGACCGAGCGCGATGAGCGCAGCACAAAGAACTTTGCATCCGGATGTCATGTCTTGCCCTGAGGCCGCGGCCGTGGTGTTGTCGAATGGCAAACCTCCCTCGCCTTTGCCCATCCCTGCGCGGCTATCCGCGAGCGCAGGTTGGATAAGGTACACAGGGTTTGGTTCCGGTGCTGGTTTCAGTGCGTCATCGGCCGGCACATTGGCAGGTCCGACTAGACTCAAATTTCCTCAAGGAGATTTCATCCATGTGCGGAAGACTCACGCAGTACCGGGGGATTCACGATTTCGTTGCGGTGCTGAGCATCCCGGATGCGTTGATCAATCACGTCGGCGATGCGCCACTGGATCGCTACAACGCAGCGCCCACCACTGCGCTGGCGGTTCTGCATCAGCACGAACAGGCCATTCATGCCGACAATCTGCGCTGGGGCTGGCGCCCGCATTGGGCCAAAAATCGTGCCCCACCTATCAACGCTCGGGTAGAGAAAGTCGCCCACGGCGCGTTCTTCCGGGCGATCTGGCGGCAGCGGCTGATCGTGCCGGTCGACAATTGGTTTGAGTGGGTTGATAGCGGGGAAAAATCCCGACAGCCCTGGTTGATTCGTCGGGCGGATCAGGCTCCGGTCTTCTGCGCCGGTATCGGCCAGTTTCCGGCACCGGGGGTTGCGCCAAGGGAGGACGACGGGTTCGTCATCATCACCGCTGACAGCCTGGGCGGCCTGCTCGATATTCACGATCGACGCCCAGTGGTCTTCGATTCGGCGCGAGCTCGGGAATGGCTTGATCCGGCTACGCCACTGGAACGCGCCGAGCAGATGCTGCTGTTTGAAGGCGAGCCCAGTGAGGCCTTCGAATGGTACAAAGTCGGCAAAGCGGTCGGCAATACGCGTAATCAGGGTGCGCAATTGATAGAACGAGTCGACTAAATAATCCGGCCATTCTTGCGTTAATCAAGCAACGCCGCCACTGAGTCCCCTGCGTTACAAAAAGTGTTTCAAGCGCGATACATCCCCCGTAAAACAGCCGTTTGAGCGAATCAACCGCCTGTCAGACATTTCGACAGTCATACATACATTTTCCCGCGCTGCGGATAGCATGCGCGCCGCCTTTCCGATTGGTATACCAGTTGACCAAAGAGTCAAAGAAATCAGGAATCCATCAACAACTTTCAAGCCTTGCAGAGAAATAAGTGAGCGACGATTTTGCAATCAAACAGGTCAGCGGCCTGAAGTGTGTCCATCTGTCCAAGACAGAACGCCTGGAACTCGACTGTTTTATCGGCCATTACATCAAGACCCGAAACCTGCACAGCGTGCCCGATATCGAACTCACCCTGCGCAGCACCCTCGAGGGTTACCCCGGTCATCCGCCGGTGATGGTCAATGAGCTCAATGCGTGGATCGATCGAACGTTGGGGTATCGCGCGACCTACCCGGACTTCACGCAGCTGGCAGACCTCTGAAACGCGAAGAGCCCCGCTGCTGCGGGGCTCTTCGTATGGGTTGTTCAAGGTTTCAGCGGACGCTCCTGATCGCGGTCCGACAGCTCGCGGCTGTCATCGTGCTTCCAGGTTTTTTCCTGCCTCTTTTGCCGCTCGATTTCTTCTTCTGTTGGCTCATCATCTTCCGCACGCGTTTGCTCAGTTGCCATGTGCACCTCCCCTCAGAACAGTTGATGATCGTTAAAGGGTAGAACACTTTTGCGCGCCCAGATTCACCAAGGAATTTTGTCCCGCGCGGCGTACCATAGCGCCATCCACCCTTACGTCAGGAAGACGCCATGCTTTACCGAATCGCCGCCGACGGGCTGGTGCTGTTTCACTTGTGTTTCATCTTGTTCGTGCTGTTCGGCGGGCTGCTGGTGCTGCGCTGGCCACGATTGATGTGGTTGCACTTGCCCGCGGCCGCATGGGGCGTGGCGGTCGAGGTATTGCACCTGACCTGTCCGTTGACCTACTGGGAAAACCTCATGCGCCACGCGGCCGGGCAGACCGAATACGCCGGCGGCTTCATTGAGCATTACATCTGGCCGATCATCTACCCGGCCGGTCTGACGCCGCAGATTCAACTGGCCCTCGGCAGCGTGGTACTGGCGGTCAACCTGTTGGTGTACGCACAACTGCTGCGCTCGTGGAAACTGCGCCGGGCCCGGCGCATTCCGTTTTAACGCGAGGCCGGTTTCAACGTTTCCAGCCACTGCGGATCGAAGCGTGGCTGGTCACAATCAAGTCCCTGCGCCTGCATCCGCGCCTTGTGCTGTTCGACTTCGTCACGCAGTTGTCCGTGATCGCTGGAGTTGCCGTCCAGCTCATGCATTTGCAGCAATCCGAGGTGATAGAAACGCAACACCTTCATCGCCGTCGGATCGTCGTTCTGCACCGCCGCTGTCACCTGATGCATGACATTGGTGATGCTCATCAGATTGCGCTTGAGGCGCCAGCTGTACACCGCCGGGGCCATCCAGGTCTGATGCCAGAAACGCCCGCGCAACAGCGCCGCCGTCAGCAGAAACGCCACGAATACGCCGCCGACATTGAAACGCAGGTTATCCCCGTCGGGTTCACCGAACACTGCCACCGCAACCGACGAAAACAGCATGGCCAGCAGCAGAAACAGCACGGCGATGATGATCGTGCTGCGGCGGGTCTGCTGACGAAAGGTAGCGGGGTCCATCGGCTGAATCTCGAACATCGAAAATGACTTCCTTGAGTGGCAAAACGCGCAACGGAAAAAACTCGCCAGCGCATTATCGCATCGCACCGGGTTTTAGCTATGCTGGGGCTCCTTTTCATCTTTTCAAAGTCCAACGGGACATGGCGGTATAACGCAGATCGTGCCATCTTCATTCATGGATACACACTATTCGGATGCCATCCGCTGCGTTGTGGATGACATCGTTTTAAGGATCACTGCATGACCCAACGACACGTAATCAATGCCTCGGTCAGTCCGAAAGGCAGTCTGGAAACCCTTTCTCAACGTGAAGTCCAGCAACTGAGCGAAGCCGGATCCGGCAGCACCTATACCCTCTTCCGCCAGTGCGCCCTGGCCATCCTCAACACCGGCGCGCATGTCGACAATGCCAAGACCATCCTCGAAGCCTACAAGGACTTCGAAATCCGCATTCACCAACAGGATCGCGGTGTACGCCTGGAGCTGCTGAACGCTCCGGCTGACGCGTTCGTCGACGGCGAGATGATCGCCAGCACCCGCGAAATGCTCTTCAGCGCCCTGCGCGATATTGTCTACACCGAGAACGAACTCGACAGCCAGCGCATCGACCTGAGCAATTCCCAAGGCATCAGCGACTACGTGTTCCACCTGCTGCGCAACGCGCGCACCCTGCGCCCGGGCGTTGAGCCGAAGATCGTGGTGTGCTGGGGCGGTCACTCGATCAACACCGAAGAATACAAATACACCAAGAAAGTCGGCCA
>NZ_RCOA01000019.1:0-140896 GCF_004307585.1 Pseudomonas sp. Sample_20
TCACCGACTTGAACGATTTGTATTGAATCCATAATCAACTCGGTCTTTCAGGTCGATGTATCCCGCAAGACAACTCGGTCGGCTCCCTCTCCCTCTGGGAGAGGGCTGGGGTGAGGGTGTGCTTTTATTCGTGATGCGGCTCGCCAAGGAATGTCAGCGAACTGAACAACCCACGACTGTCCACATCCACACTGTCCTTCACCGGCACTTCAACCTGCGCCGCAATCACATTCAACCCTTCATTACGCACCAGCACCTGCGCACGCCCATCCTTGTCGGTCTCGGTGCTCAGGGTGTTTGGCGCGCTGCGGTAATCGCCATACAACTTCACCCCCGCCGCCGGTTTGCCATCGAGCAGCACCCGCACCGGTAACGATTTACCCGGCCCGACCGTCAGCGGATCGACCTCCGGCAGGATCAGCAGTTTGATCTGCTCCAGTTTCGGCAACTTCGCCCCCGGCTGATAGATCGCCAGGCTGTACTTGAACGTCTGCGTGGCCTCGGTAGCGCCGGGCACTTTGCTGCGTCCTTCGTTGATCCACTTCTTGTCCGCCGTCTGCGACCACATGCCGTTGTTCAGCGCCACGGCCATCAGCGCCGGCGGCTTCAATGGTTTCAAACGGGCATGATCGGCCAGGCGCTCGACGCTGACCGGGATCATTTTGCCGCTTGCGTCATAAGCCCAGGCACCGCTGATTTTCTGCGCCTTGAAGGCGTTGTCTTCAGCGCCGTGACCGTAGACCACTTCGATGTTGCCGCGTCGCTCCTCTGTCCACAGGCCGTGGGCCGACACCTGACCGGTGAACAGCGCGGCGATGAGCAGAAGGGATTTGCCGTAGTGCATGGTGACGTCCTTTTACAGGTTGAGTGTCAGGCTGACAGTGAAATTGCGTGGCTCGCCGGGGTTGACCCAGTAGTTGCTGTAGGAGCGCTCGTAGTATTTTTCGTCGAAGATGTTGTTCAGGTTCAGGCCGACCGTGACGTTGTCGCTGGCCTTGTAATGCGCGAGCAAGTCGACGGTCTGGTAGGCCGGCAATTTGAAGTCGCTGCCGGATTCGCCCGAGCGATCCCCGACGTAGGTGAGCGCTGCACCGACGTCTGAACCGCGCAGTCGGCCATCCTGAAATTCATAAACACCCAGCAGACTGCCGCTGCGTTTAGCCACGCCGAGGATGCGGCTGCCGGTAGGAATGGTCGCGTCGCCCTTGGTCACCTCGGCGTCGATGTAGGCGAAGGCGCCGATGACCCGTATCGCGTCGGTCACCTGACCGCTCACTTGCCAATCGAAACCCTGACTGCGCGCCTTGCCCATGGCGCGGCTGGTGTCAGTGCCCGGATCGAGGGCGAGGACGTTTTCCTTGTCGATGTGGAAGAAGGCGAGGGTGCTGCTCACGCGCTCATCGAACAGCTCGTTCTTGATCCCCACTTCGTAACCTACGCCTTCTTCCGGATCGAAGGATTTGCCGGAGGCATCCAGGCCGTTGTTCGGTTTGAACGAGGTCGAGGCGTTGGCGAACAGGCCGGTATTTGGCGTGAGCTGATAGAGCAGGCCGGCGCGTTGAGTCAGCGCGTCGTGGCGCTGCTGGCTTCTGGCGTTGCGGCTGTGATCGTCGATGCGCTGATCGAAATGCTCGAAGCGCGCACCGAGCATGCCGCGCAGCTTGTCGGTGAAGATGATCTGGTCCTGCAGATTCAGCGCCTGGCTTTCGACGTGTTCGAAGAAGTCGGTGCCCGAGCGTCCGCCGTTGGGTTTCGGCTGGCCGTAGAGCGGCTTATAGATGTCGATGGCGTAGGGGCCGCCAGCAATGGTGGTGACGCGCTCGTCCTTGCGATAGTTCTCGTACTCGGTGCCGATCAGCAATTCGTGCTGCCACGGACCGAGATCGAACAGACCGCGCAGTTCCAGTTGGGTGATGCTGTCGTGCCAATTCGTGTCGCGTTCGCGAAAGCGGCGGTTGACCGTGTGGCCGTCGGCGTTCAGCGGTCGTGCTTCGGAAGCGTCGCCCCAGAGCTTGCCTTCCTTGTAGTGGCTGGCCAGACGCAGTTTCCAGCTGTCGTTCAGATGGTGTTCAAGAGTGGCCTGGAGCAGGTTGTTGTGGTTGTCGATGTTGCCGTCGTTGGGCTCGCCGAGGAAGGTCGAGCGCGATACGCCGCTCCACTTGTTGTTCGGCGCCACCACACCACGATCGAACGTCGAGTTGTGACGGACGATTTCGCTCTCCACCAGCAGCGAGGTGTCCGGGTTCAACTGCCAACTGATTGAGGGTGCGACGAATACCCGCTGGCTGTCGACGTGGTCGCGAAAGCTGTTGTTGTCTTCTACGGCGAAGTTGATGCGCGAGAGCACATTGCCCTGGTCATCAAGGGGCGTGTTGACGTCCAGCGCGGTGCGGTAGCGATCCCAACTGCCGGCGCTGGTCTGCAAAGTGGTGAACGCTTCGGGCTGCGGCTTCTTGGTGACGATGTTCACCGTGCCGCCGGGATCACCCCGGCCGTACAGGCTGGCGGCCGGGCCCTTGAGCACTTCGATGCGTTCTATATTGGCCGCATCTGGCGTACTCGGATAACCGCGATTGGCACTGAAGCCGTCCTTGTAGAACTCCGAGGTGGTGAAGCCGCGCACGCTGTATTCGTACAGGGTCAGGCCGCCGAAGTTGTTCTGCTTCGATACGCCGCCGGCAAAATCCAGCGCGCGTTCAACGCTGGTGCTGCCCAGATCCGAGAGCACACTGGCCGGAACGACGCTGATGGCTTGTGGGATATCGCGAATCGCCGTGTCGGTTTTGGTCGCACTGGCCGAGCGAGTCGCGCGATAACCGCTGACCGGGCCGGTGGGTGATTCGTAGTCGGAAGTGACGCTGATGGCTTCCAGTTCAACGGGCTGCGGCTCATCGGCGAAGGCGGGATCGCAGAGCAAACCCAGAGTCAGGCCCAACAGCGAGGCCTTTTTGCGAGACGACATGTTATGTTGTTCCAATTGCTAGAATTGAAACAATATAACATGCCTGTTGAGAGTGTCTGTTATTCGCGCCACTGGCGCGAAAACATTTTTACTCTTCTTTTTCTTTCACCGGTGCCGGCGGTGGACGCAGGCCGATTTCAGCGGTCAGCTTCAGCTCCTTGCCGTTGCGCATGACCTGAATCGTCACCTTGTCGGTCGGCTTGATCCGCGCCACCTGGTTCATCGAGCGGCGACCATCGCCGGCCGGCTCGCCATCGATGCTCAGAATCACATCGCCCAGTTGCAGGCCGGCTTTCTGCGCCGGGCCGTCACGGAAGATTCCGGCAACGACAATCCCCGGGCGCCCGGACAAGCCAAACGACTCCGCCAGTTCCTGAGTCAGCGGTTGTACTTCGATGCCCAGCCAGCCGCGAATCACCTGACCGTGCTCGATGATCGATTTCATCACTTCCATCGCCAGTTTCACCGGGATGGCAAAACCGATGCCTTGCGAGCCGCCGGATTTGGAAAAGATCGCCGTGTTGATACCGGTGAGGTTGCCGTTGGCATCCACCAGCGCACCGCCGGAGTTGCCCGGGTTGATCGCCGCATCGGTCTGGATGAAGTCTTCGTAGTTGTTCAGGCCCAACTGATTGCGGCCGGTGGCGCTGATGATGCCCATGGTCACGGTCTGGCCGACGCCGAACGGGTTGCCGATGGCCAGCGCGACGTCACCGATGCGAATGCTGTCCGAGCGGCCGACGGTGATTGCCGGGAGGTTTTTCAGATCGATTTTCAGGACAGCAAGGTCGGTTTCCGGATCGCTGCCGATCACCCGTGCCAGCGTCTCGCGACCATCCTTGAGCGCCACGACGATCTGGTCGGCGCCGCTGGTGACGTGGTTGTTGGTGAGGATGTAGCCTTCCGGGCTCATGATCACCCCGGAACCGAGGCTCGATTCCATGCGCTTCTGTTTCGGCGAGTTGTCACCGAAGAAACGGCGGAACTGCGGATCCTCGAACAAGGGATGCGCCGGTTTGTTGATGACCTTGGTGGTGTACAGGTTGACCACCGACGGCGCGGCGATGCCCACCGCATCCGCATAGGACACCGGCCCCTGTTGCACGATCGTGGTCTGAGGGGCCTGTTGCAGATTGACGTCGAGGCTCGGCAGCCCGACCCACTCGGGGTAACGCTGAATAATCAACAGAGCGATAAGCACACCGGCCAACAGCGGCCAGCCAAAAAAACGCAGCGCCTTGAGCATTAAGCACGTTCCTGGAAAGGTTGCAGGCGAGGTCAGACCGCCCATAATGTCGCGCATTATACGAGGCCGCGCGCGCCTCTGAACGGGATATTTAGGAGTCTTTCATGGCCGTTGCCCTCAGCACCCTCGTCGAAGAAGCCGACCGTTACCTGGGCAGTGCGAAAATTGCCGATTATTGCCCCAACGGATTACAGGTCGAAGGCCGCCCGCAGGTGATGCGCATCGTCAGTGGCGTCACCGCCAGCCAGGCTTTATTGGACGCCGCCGTCGAAGCCGGGGCCGACCTGATCCTGGTCCACCACGGTTATTTCTGGAAAGGCGAAAATCCTTGCGTCACCGGTATGAAACAGCGCCGCTTGAAAACCCTGCTCAAGCACGACATCAGTCTGCTCGCCTATCACCTGCCGCTGGATCTGCACCCGGACGTCGGCAACAACGTGCAACTGGCGCGTCAGCTCGACATCACTGTCGAAGGGCCGCTCGACCCGAGCAATCCGAAAGTCGTCGGGCTGGTCGGCTCACTGAATGAGCCAATGACTGCGCGGGATTTCGCGCGCAAGGTGCAGGAAGTCATGGGCCGCGAGCCGCTGCTGATCGAAGGCAGTGGCATGATCCGCCGCGTCGGCTGGTGCACCGGTGGTGGCCAGGGCTATATCGACCAGAGTGTGGCGGCGGGTGTCGATCTGTTCATCAGTGGCGAGGCCTCCGAGCAGACTTTCCACAGCGCCCGGGAAAACGACATCAGCTTCATCGCCGCTGGCCACCACGCCACCGAACGCTACGGCGTGCAGGCGCTGGGTGAGTATCTGGCGAAGCGCTTTGCCCTTGAGCACATCTTCATCGATTGCCCCAACCCGATCTGAGCTCACCGCAAACTCCTGTGGGAGCGAGCCTGCTCGCGAAGGCCTCAGACCTTCAATACAAGGTGCCTGACACTCCGCCTTCGCGAGCAGGCTAGCTCCCACGTTCGGCCCTGACGGCCGAACTGGTGGGCATATTCATATACCCTTTCGATCTAGTTGGCGTCCTGATTAGAAGAGGTCGCTGTGCTAGGATTCCTCGCTCGAACACGGCCCGCTGGCCGTTCATAAGAAAGCTTTCGTGAGTAGCCATGGTCGACAAACTGACGCATCTGAAACAGCTGGAGGCGGAAAGCATCCACATCATCCGCGAGGTGGCCGCCGAGTTCGATAACCCGGTGATGCTGTACTCCATCGGTAAAGACTCCGCCGTGATGCTGCACCTGGCACGCAAGGCGTTCTTCCCGGGCAAACTGCCGTTTCCGGTGATGCACGTCGACACCCGCTGGAAATTCCAGGAAATGTACAAGTTCCGCGACAAGATGGTCGAAGACTTGGGCCTGGACCTGATTACCCACATCAACCCCGATGGCGTGGCGCAGAACATCAACCCGTTCACCCACGGCAGCGCCAAGCACACCGACATCATGAAAACCGAAGGCCTGAAACAGGCACTCGACAAGCATGGTTTCGACGCAGCGTTCGGCGGCGCCCGTCGCGATGAAGAGAAATCCCGCGCCAAAGAGCGTGTGTACTCGTTCCGTGACAGCAAGCACCGCTGGGACCCGAAAAACCAGCGTCCGGAGCTGTGGAACGTCTACAACGGCAAGGTCAACAAGGGCGAATCCATTCGTGTATTCCCGTTGTCGAACTGGACCGAGCTGGACATCTGGCAGTACATCTATCTCGAAGGCATTCCGATTGTGCCCCTGTACTTCGCCGCCGAACGCGAAGTGATCGAGAAGAACGGCACGCTGATCATGATCGACGACGAGCGCATCCTCGAGCACCTGTCCGATGAAGACAAAGCGCGCATCGTGAAAAAGAAAGTGCGGTTCCGCACCCTTGGCTGCTACCCGTTGACGGGCGCGGTGGAGTCCGAGGCCGAAAGCCTCACGGACATCATTCAGGAAATGCTCCTGACGCGAACTTCCGAGCGCCAGGGCCGGGTCATCGACCACGATGGCGCAGGCTCGATGGAAGACAAAAAACGTCAAGGCTATTTCTAAGGGGCTGTCATGTCGCATGTTTCTGATTTGATCAGCGAGGACATCCTCGCCTACCTGGGCCAGCACGAACGTAAAGAGCTGCTGCGCTTTTTGACCTGCGGTAACGTCGACGACGGCAAGAGCACCCTGATCGGGCGCCTGCTGCACGACTCGAAAATGATCTACGAAGATCACCTCGAAGCGATCACCCGCGATTCGAAGAAAGTCGGCACCACCGGTGACGACATCGACCTGGCGTTGCTGGTTGACGGTCTGCAGGCCGAGCGTGAGCAGGGCATCACCATTGATGTCGCTTACCGCTATTTCTCCACCGCCAAGCGCAAATTCATCATCGCCGACACCCCCGGCCATGAGCAGTACACCCGCAACATGGCCACCGGTGCGTCCACCTGTGACCTGGCGATCATTCTGGTCGACGCCCGTTACGGCGTGCAGACCCAGACCCGTCGCCACAGCTTCATCGCTTCCCTGCTGGGTATCAAACACATCGTGGTCGCCATCAACAAGATGGACTTGAAGGACTTCGACGAAGGCGTGTTCGAGTCGATCAAGGCCGATTACCTGAAGTTCGCTGAAGGCTTGAAGATGAAGCCGACGAGCATGCACTTCGTGCCGATGTCTGCCCTCAAGGGCGACAACGTGGTGAACAAGTCCGAGCGCTCGCCGTGGTACACCGGCCAGTCGCTGATGGAGATTCTGGAGACTGTGGAAGTCGCCGGCGATCGCAACTTCACCGATCTGCGTTTCCCGGTGCAGTACGTCAACCGTCCGAACCTGAACTTCCGTGGTTTCGCCGGCACCCTGGCCAGCGGCATTGTGCACAAGGGCGACGAAGTCGTAGTGCTGCCGTCGGGCAAGAGCAGCCGCGTGAAGTCCATCGTCACTTTCGAAGGTGAGCTGGAACACGCAGGTCCCGGTCAGGCGGTAACGCTGACCATGGAAGACGAAATCGATATCTCCCGTGGCGACCTGTTGGTGCATGCCGACAACGTGCCGCCGGTCACCGACAGCTTCGAAGCGATGCTGGTGTGGATGGCTGAAGAGCCGATGCTGCCGGGCAAGAAATACGACATCAAACGCGCCACCAGCTACGTACCGGGCTCGATCGCCAGCATCGTCAACAAGGTCGACGTCAACACTCTGGAAGAAGGCCCGGCGAGCGCGTTGCAGCTCAACGAAATCGGCAAGGTGAAAATCGCGCTCGACGCGCCGATCGCCCTCGACGGTTACGAAAGCAACCGCACCACCGGCGCGTTCATCGTCATCGATCGCCTGACCAACGGCACCGTTGGCGCCGGCATGATCGTCGCTCAGCCTGTAGCGCATGGCACTGCAACCCACCATGGCAAATTGGCCCACGTGGCGACTGAAGAGCGTGCCCAGCGCTTCGGCCAGCAACCAGCCACCGTGCTGTTCAGCGGCCTGTCCGGTGCGGGCAAAAGCACCTTGGCGTATGCGGTCGAGCGCAAGCTGTTCGACATGGGGCGCGCGGTGTTTGTACTCGATGGCCAGAATCTGCGTCAGGATCTGAACAAGGGGCTACCGCAGGATCGCGCCGGCCGTACCGAGAACTGGCGTCGTGCCGCGCATGTTGCGCGTCAATTCAACGAAGCCGGTTTGCTAACCCTGGCGGCGTTCGTTGCGCCAAGTGCCGAAGGTCGCGAGCAGGCCAAGGAACTGATCGGCAAGGATCGCTTGCTGACGGTCTATGTGCAGGCGTCGCCGACCGTGTGCGCCGAGCGTGATCCGCAAGGTCTGTACGCCGCTGGCGGCGACAACATCCCGGGCGAATCCTTCCCGTACGACGTGCCGCTCAATGCCGACCTGGTGATCGACACGCAGTCGCTGAGCCTGGAAGAAAGCGTCAAGCAAGTGCTGGAGCTGTTGCGTCAGCGTGGTGCGATCTAAGGTGGAAGCAGCGACAAGCTTCTAGCTGCAAGCGGCAAGAAAAAGCCCGCCGGTGAGTGATCATCGGCGGGCTTTTTTTGGCCGGGTGATCGTTCCCACGCGCAGCAAAGGAATGCCTCCTTGGACGCTCCGCGTCCGCTTCGGCAGGGACGCGGAGCGTCCCAGGCTGCATTCCCACGCGGAGCGTGGGAACGATCAACTGTGGGAGCGAGCCTGCTCGCTCCCACAGGGGTCAGTGTTTGGGTGGATATTCGCGGTGCATCTGCTCCAGCAACGCATCCTTGTCCAGCCACAGCTGATTGATCCAGCCCTGGAACTGCAATCGATACTCGCCGTCCTGATCGTAGTTCTTGCCGATGAAGGCCGGCGGGATTTTGATTTCTTCAAAATGCACCACCACATCGCGCACATTGCCGCAGAGCAAATCCCAGAACCCCGGACGCCCGGCCGGGTAATGAATCGTCACGTTGACGATCGACTCCAGCTGTTCACCCATCGCATCGAGCACAAAGGCGATCCCGCCGGCCTTGGGCTTGAGCAGGTATTTGAACGGTGACTGCTGCTGCGCATGCTTGCCTTCGGTGAAGCGTGTGCCTTCGACGAAGTTGAAAATTCCCACCGGGTTATGGCGGAATTTCGCGCAGGTCTTGCGCGTGGTTTCCAAGTCCTTGCCTTTCTTCTCCGGGTGTTTTTCCAGGTACGCCTTGGAGTAGCGCTTCATGAACGGAAAGCCCAGCGCCCACCAGGCCAGGCCAATCACCGGCACCCAGATCAGCTCCTGCTTGAGGAAGAATTTCAGCGGTTGGATCTTGCGGTTGAGCACGTATTGCAGCACCAGAATATCCACCCAGCTCTGGTGGTTGCTGGTGATCAGGTACGAGTGCTGATAATCGAGACCTTGCAGACCGCTGACGTGCCAGCGGGTGCGCCGTACCAGATTCATCCAGCCCTTGTTGTTGCTGATCCACGCCTCGTGGGTGTGGCTCATCAGCCAACCGGCGATGCGCTGGGTAAAGGCAAACGGCAAAGCCTTGACCAGCGCCACGCAGAACAGGAACGAGCAGAGCAGAATCGTGTTGAGCGCCAACAGCAGCGAGGCGATCACGCCGCGCAACGGTGCAGGGAGAAAATCCAGCATTTACACATCCATAGGTCGGTTGGCGGCTTGAATCGCGGTGAGCGCGATGGTGTAGACGATGTCATCGACTTGCGCACCGCGCGGCAGGTCGTTCACCGGTTTGCGCAGGCCTTGCAGCATCGGCCCGAGGCTGACGCAATCAGCGCTGCGCTGTACGGCTTTGTGCGTGGTGTTGCCGGTGTTCAGATCGGGGAACACAAACACCGTGGCGCGCCCGGCGACCTGACTGTTCGGCGCCAGTTGCCGCGCCACGTCGGCGTTGGCGGCGGCGTCGTATTGCAACGGGCCGTCGATCAACAGCGAGTTTTGTTGCTCATGAGCGAGCAGAGTCGCCTCGCGGACTTTCTCGACTTCTTCACCGCGCGCCGATTCGCCGCTGGAATAGCTGATCATCGCCACCCGTGGAGTGATACCGAATGCGGCCGCCGAGTCAGCGCTTTGCAGGGCGATCTCGGCCAGTTCGGCAGCGCTCGGGTGTGGATTCATCACGCAGTCGCCGTAGACCAGCACTTCTTCCGGAAAGAGCATGAAGAATACCGACGACACCAGCGTGCAGCCCGGTGCGGTCTTGATCAGTTGCAAGGCCGGGCGGATGGTATTGGCGGTGGTGTTGATCACACCCGAAACCAAGCCGTCGACCTCGTCCAGCGCCAGCATCATGGTACCGATCACCACCGTGTCTTCCAGTTGCTGCTCGGCCATCGGTGCGTTGAGGCTTTTGCTTTTGCGCAGAGCGACCATCGGCTCGACGTAACGCTCGCGGATGTGGTCCGGGTCAAGGATTTCCAGACCCGGCGGCAGCACGATACCTTGCGCGCGGGCGACCGCTTCGACGTCTTCGGGCTTGGCCAACAGCACGCAGCGGGCGATCCCGCGTTCCTGACAGATCGCCGCCGCTTGCACGGTGAACGGCTCGCTGCCTTCGGGCAACACGATGCGCTTGTTCGCCGCTTGCGCACGCTGGATCAATTGATAGCGGAACACCGCCGGCGACAGGCGCATCTCCCGAGGCGTACCGCAGCGCTGATGCAGCCAGTTGGCGTCGAGGTGGCTGGCGACGAAATCAGTGATGATCTCCGCGCGCTCGCGGTCATCGATCGGGATTTCCTTGTTCAGGCCATTGAGCAGATTGGCGGTGTCGTACGAGCCGGTGCTCACCGACAACACCGGCAAACCGGCCTGCAAGGCGCCACGGCACAGGTCCATGATGCGCGGGTCGGGCAGGGTGTCACTGGTCAGCAGCAGGCCGGCCAGCGGCACGCCGTTGATTGCTGCGAGGCTGACGGCGAGGATGATGTCGTCGCGATCGCCCGGTGTCACCACCAGCACACCAGGCTTGAGCAGTTCGACGGTGTTGCGCATGGTCCGTGCGCAAATGATGATTTTGCTCATGCGCCGGGTTTCGTAGTCGCCGGCATTGAGCACTTGCGCGCCCATCAGGTCGGCGACGTCGCGGGTGCGCGGCGCATTGAGTTCCGGCTGAAACGGGATGCAGCCAAGCAAGCGGAAATCACCGCTGCGCAGCAACGGCGAATGCTCCTTCAGACGCGTGGCGAAGGCGTCCATGCTCTCGTCGGTCTTGACCTTGTTAAGGATCACTCCGAGGACTTTCGGATCTTTCGGGCCGCCGAACAATTGCGCTTGAAGCTCGACACGGCCAGAAAGCTCGGCGAGCACTTCGTTTTCCGGCGCCGAGACCAGAATCACCTCGGCATCCAGGCTCTTGGCCAGATGCAGATTGACCCGCGCGGCGTAACTGGCGCTGCGGGTCGGCACCATGCCTTCGACCACCAGCACATCCTTGCCGACCGCTGCCTGCTGATACAGGGCGATGATTTCTTCGAGCAATTCGTCGAGCTGACCGTCGCCGAGCATGCGTTCGACGTGCGCCAGCCCCAACGGTTGTGGCGGTTTCAGGCCATGGGTGCGCGCCACCAGTTCGGTGGAACGCTCAGGGCCAGTGTCGCCCGGATGTGGCTGGGCGATCGGTTTGAAGAAGCCGACTTTGAGGCCGGCGCGTTCAAGCGTGCGCACCAGCCCGAGGCTGATGGAGGTCAGACCCACGCCAAAATCGGTGGGGGCGATAAAAAAAGTTTGCATGGGAATTCTCTATGCAAGGGTGTCAGCCTATGTCTGGCCGACTACCGAAATTCAGTCGCCAAGGTTATCGCTAACCGAGCCTTGTGCACACCAACCGCAGGCAAAGGGTTGACCTGTTTTTTCAATACGTTGCGCCGGATCCAGGACCCAGGCGCGGGTTTGCCACGGCGGCTGGTGGCGCAGGTGCTGGGTGTGGCCACAGGAAAGCTCGACCACCCAATGGCCATCTTCGTCCTGATGGAAGCCGGTGATGGTCGAAACCCGTTTGTCCGGGTTGTGGTCGCTTTCACGCGATTGCTTCGCTAAACTTGGCCTTTCTATATTCTTATGCAAAAGGTCTCGCCCCATGCTGATCGCCGCCAATAAGGCTGTCTCCATCGACTATACCCTGACCAACGACGCTGGTGAGGTCATCGACAGCTCCGCCGGCGGCGCTCCGCTGGTTTACCTGCAAGGCGCAGGCAACATCATCCCGGGCCTGGAAAAAGCCCTTGAAGGCAAAGCTGTCGGCGACGAGCTGAAAGTAGCCGTTGAGCCTGAAGACGCTTACGGCGAATACGCCGCCGAGCTGGTCAGCACCCTGAGCCGCAGCATGTTCGAAGGCGTTGACGAGCTGGAAGTCGGCATGCAGTTCCACGCTTCGGCGCCGGACGGCCAGATGCAGATCGTCACCATCCGTGATCTGGACGGCGACGACGTCACCGTTGATGGCAACCACCCTCTGGCCGGTCAGCGCCTGAACTTCGAAGTGAAGATCGTTGATATCCGTGACGCCAGCCAGGAAGAAATCGCTCATGGTCACGTCCATGGCGAAGGTGGCCATCACCACTGATTTTCTGCGCTAAGCTTCGAGTACTGGAGAGGCGCCTGTGGGCGCCTTTTTAGTCCGCGGCTGTCCTTGGTGGCCTCGCCAAGTGGCTGTTTCGAGTAGAACACGAGAATCCTGGAGTTCGGCATGAGTGCTTTTCACGACCTTAAGTTGACAGCCCTGGATGGTCAGGAGCTACCGCTGGCGCCGTTCAAGGGCCAAGTCGTGCTGGTGGTCAATGTGGCCTCCAAATGCGGCTTGACCCCTCAGTACGCGGCACTGGAAAACCTCTACCAGCAATACAAAGATAAAGGCTTTGCTGTGCTGGGCCTGCCGTGCAACCAGTTTGCCGGTCAGGAGCCAGGCTCGGAAAAAGAAATCCAGGAGTTTTGCAGCCTCAACTATGGCGTGACCTTTCCGTTGTCGAGCAAGCTCGAAGTCAATGGTCACGAGCGGCATCAGTTGTATCGCCTGCTGGCGGGCGAGGGCGCCGAGTTTCCCGGTGACATCACCTGGAACTTCGAAAAGTTTCTGCTCGGCAAGGATGGCCGGGTGCTGGCGCGCTTCTCGCCGCGCACCGCGCCGGATGATCCGACAGTGATTGCCGCGATCGAAAAAGCCTTAGCCTGAATCAGAAAATCGCAGCATTGAGCTGCGATTTTTTTTGCCTGCCTTTTGACCCTTAATCATTCAGATCAATAGTGCTGTCACGCGAAGAACGTGGCGGATATTATCGCCGTCATATCGATCAATGTCCGTCGCCAACGTTTTGTGGAGCCTCTCGATGCCCGTTCAAGCCCTGTTCAAACCGTTCCACCTCGGTGCCCTCGAACTGCCGACCCGCGTGGTTATGGCGCCAATGACCCGCTCGTTCTCGCCGGGCGGCGTGCCGAATTCCAAAGTCATTGAGTACTACCGTCGACGTGCGGCCGCTGGGGTTGGCCTGATCATCACCGAAGGCACCACCGTCGGCCACATCGCGTCCAATGGCTATCCTAACGTGCCGCAATTTTTCGGTGACGCGCCGCTCGCCGGCTGGAAAAAAGTTGTCGACGCCGTGCACGCCGAGGGCGGCAAGATCGTCCCGCAACTGTGGCATGTCGGCAGCGTACGCCGCCTCGGCACCGAGCCGGACGCCAGCGTGCCGGGCTACGGTCCGTCGGAAAAACTCAAGGACGGTCAGGTCGTGGTGCACGGCATGACCAAGCAGGACATCCAGGACGTGATCGCCGCGTTTGCCCAAGCTGCCAAAGATGCGCAAAGCATCGGCATGGACGGTGTGGAAATCCATGGCGCCCACGGCTATCTGATCGACCAGTTCTTCTGGGAAGGCAGCAACCAGCGCACCGACGAATACGGTGGCAGCCTGGCCAACCGTTCGCGTTTTGCCATCGAATTGATTCAAGCAGTGCGCGCAGCCGTCGGTGAGGGTTTCCCGATCATCTTCCGCTTCTCGCAATGGAAGCAGCAGGATTACACCGCGCGTCTGGTACAAACCCCCGAAGCGCTGGGCGAGTTTCTCAAGCCGCTGTCAGACGCTGGCGTGGACATTTTCCACTGCTCGACCCGACGCTTCTGGGAGCCGGAGTTCGACGGTTCGGATCTGAACCTCGCTGGCTGGACCCGCAAGCTGACCGGCAAACCGACCATCACCGTGGGCAGCGTCGGCCTGGACGGCGAGTTCTTGCAGTTCATGGTCAACACCGACAAGGTCGCGCAACCGGCCAGCCTGGAAAATCTGCTGGAGCGTCTGAACAAAGAAGAGTTTGACCTGGTAGCAGTGGGCCGTGCGCTGCTGGTCGATCCGGACTGGGCGCAGAAAGTCCGTGAAGGGCGTGAGCAGGACATTCTGCCGTTCAGCCGTGAGGCGTTGATGTCGCTGGTCTAAGCTGCGCCAGTTCGAACCATTCGCGAGCAGGCTCGCTTCCACCTTCGACCGCATTCCATCTGAAAGAATGCAGTACCCATGTGGGAGCGAGCCTGCTCGCGAAAGCTGTTTCTATGTCGCCGAAAATCTAAGGTTGTGTCTGCGCCCCAGGCACCACCAGCTCCCCCGCACAAGCCCCACGCAAATACCCCTCGAACTGCTCGATAATCGCTGCCCAGCCCTGGCGACTGCCATGCTGCCGCGCATTCAGCCGTACGCAACGCAACCGCTCATCCTCCTCCAGCAACCACGCCGCCGCCTCGCAAAACGCCTGCTCATCGCCCGGCATCGCTGACACGCCGTTGTAGCCCTGGCGAATATGCTGCGCCGCCGCTGCCTGATCATAGGCAACAACGCCGAGTCCCGAAGCCAGGGCTTCCAGCACCACATTGCCGAAGGTCTCGGTCAGGCTGGGAAATACAAACAGATCTCCTGAGGCGTAGTGCGCCGCCAGGGCTTCTCCCCGCTGCGCGCCGCAGAAGATCGCTTCCGGCAGTTCTTTTTCCAGCGCCGAACGCTGCGGGCCATCTCCGACCACGATCAGCTTCAGATGGCGCTGTGGATAAGTCTGCTGCAGGGTTTCAAAGCAGCGTTTGAGCAGGCCCAGATTTTTCTCCGGGGCGAGCCTTCCTACGTGGATGACCGCGATATCTTTATCAGAGAGTCCCCATTGCTCACGCAACGCGCTCTGACGCTTGCTTGGATGAAACAACTGGCTGTCCACACCCCGCGACAACAACGCCAGCCGCTCGAAATGCCGCCGCTCCAGTTCCAAGCGCTGACTGACGCTCGGCACCAGAGTCATTGCCGAACGATTGTGAAACCAGCGCAGGTAATGGGTGAGCATCCGCGTCAGCAGACCGAGGCCGTACTGGCTGGTGTATTGCTGGAAGTTGGTATGAAAACCGCTCACCACCGCAATCCCCAGGCGCCGTGCCGCGCGCAGTGCCGACAATCCCAGCGGGCCTTCTGTGGCGATGTACAGCACATCCGGCCGCTGGCGTTTCCAGCGGCGCAGCAGTTTATGCATCGACGACTGGCCCCATTGCAGTCCCGGATAGCCCGGTAGTGGCCATCCGCGACACAGCAACAGTGCATCGTCTTCGCTGCGTTGCGGATCGGTGGCCTGGCGCGGGCGTACAAGCTCTACCTGATGCCCGCGCGCGCGCAAGCCCTCGCACAAGCGGCCAAGGGTATTGGCCACGCCGTTGATTTCCGGTGGGAAGGTTTCGCTGATGAGGGTGATATGTAGAGCTGTCGTCATGACCTCAGTGTCGGCTGAGGCCATGTCGAGCTTGTTACGGTCGGATGATGGATTTGTGACGCGGTCAGTGCTGGATCACCAGATTTTCGGCACCACGCTCGCGCACCCAGAACAACGTCGCCCCGGCTACCGCCGCCGGCATCATCAGGATGTTGACCACCGGAATCAGCAACACCAGATAGACGATCCCGCCAAAGCTCATGCTCTGCCAGCGCTTTTGCCGCAGCCAGGCGAGCATCTCGTTCCAGCCCAGTTTGTGGTTATCCGCCGGGTAGTCGATGTACTGGATGGCCATCATCCACACGCCGAATAGCAGCCATAACGGCGCGGCGACGATATTCACCACTGGGATGAACGACAGGATGAACAGGCCGATAGCGCGCGGCAGGAAATAGCCGAGCTTGCGCATTTCCCGGGAGAGGGTGCGCGGGATCATCGCGATCAGTTCGCCCCAGCTGAACGCCGGGAAATCATCAGTGCCGCGCACCACCACTTCGACTTTTTCCGCAAGGAAGCCGTTGAACGGTGCGGCAATGATGTTGGCGAGCATGGTGAAGGTGAAAAACACCATCAAGGCCACCAGGACCACGAACAATGGCCAGAGGATATAGCTGAGGAAACTCAGCCATTCAGGCAACGACGGCATCAGCGTGTCGACCCACAGGCTGAACTGGTGGCCGGCCAGATAGATCAATCCGACGAACAGCACCAGGTTGATCGCCAGCGGCAACAACACGAACAGGCGCAGGCCAGGGCTCAGGACCAGTTTGAGGCCTTCGCGCAGATATTGCGGGCCGGACAGAACAGGGGCGGGCATAAGGTGCTCCGAAGCAAGGGAAAACGCGCCGACGTTACCGGCTTTGCCACAGCGGCGAAAGCGCGGCAGAGCAATCGACATTCACTGTAACAAAGAGGTCTATCTCGTCAGCGTCTCGGCATAGAGACCACCTATGAGCTGGATTGTTAAACCGTATTTCCTTAATCTTGCCCCCCTCGATACGCTGCACCCAACTTTTTACAGGACTGTCGAGTTCAAGCCTTCCCCAAGGTGTCCACGGTCCTTTTTTATTCCGCCGGCCGTCCGGCGTCCGCGCCAGATTTTTCATGGCCGGCCAACAGGAGCAGATTCATGTCTGAAGTCCGTCATTCGCGAGTGATCATTCTCGGTTCCGGCCCCGCCGGCTACAGCGCTGCGGTCTACGCGGCCCGCGCCAACCTCAAGCCACTGCTGATCACCGGCATGCAGGCCGGCGGTCAACTGACCACCACCACCGAAGTCGACAACTGGCCGGGTGATGTTCATGGTCTGACCGGCCCGGTGCTGATGGAGCGCATGCGCGAGCACGCCGAGCGGTTCGAGACCGAGATCGTTTTCGATCACATCAACGCCGTGGACTTCGCTGCCAAGCCGTACACTCTGACCGGCGACAGCGCGGTTTACACCTGTGATGCTCTGATCATCGCCACCGGCGCCAGCGCCCGCTACCTGGGTCTGCCGTCGGAAGAAGCGTTCATGGGCAAAGGCGTCTCGGCCTGCGCGACCTGCGACGGTTTCTTCTATCGCAACAAGCCGGTCGCTGTGGTTGGCGGTGGCAACACCGCTGTCGAAGAAGCGCTGTACCTGGCCAACATCGCCAGCACCGTGACCCTGATCCACCGTCGTGAAACTTTCCGCGCCGAGAAGATCCTGATCGACAAGCTCAACGCCCGTGTGGCCGAAGGCAAGATCATCCTCAAGTTGAACGCCAACCTGGACGAAGTCCTCGGCGACAACATGGGCGTCACCGGTGCGCGTCTGCGCAATAACGATGGCAGCTTCGACGAAATCAAAGTCGACGGCGTGTTCATCGCCATCGGCCACACCCCGAACACTTCGCTGTTCGAAGGCCAGTTGACGCTGAAAGACGGTTACCTGGTTGTGCAGGGCGGCCGCGAAGGCAATGCGACGGCCACCAGCGTCGAAGGCATCTTCGCTGCCGGTGACGTGGCTGACCACGTTTACCGTCAGGCCATCACCTCGGCCGGCGCCGGTTGCATGGCGGCACTGGACACCGAGCGCTACCTGGACGGCCTGCAGAACGCCACGTTCTAATAGCGCAGGGCACAAAAAAACCGGCCAGAGATTGGCCGGTTTTTTTGTGCACGCTCTTCCTGCTCCAACGCAATTCGATCGTTCCCACGCTCTGCGTGGGAATGCAGCCCGAGACGCTCTGCGTCCCAAAGCGGACGCAGAGCGTCCAATGAGGCATTCCCACGCGGAGCGTGGGAACGATCCGAATCCCGTTGTTAGCGGCGGGTCAGGGGTTGTGCGGTGAATTTCACCCCGGCCAGGCCGTGCTTGATCAACGCGCGGATATTGCCGTGATCGCTGCCCTCAGGCGTCGCCAGCACCGAACGGTAATGCTCGCCGAAAGCCAGCAGTGCTTCTTCATCGCTCAGACCTTCCAGCAGTGCCAGACCCAGGGTCTTGCAGGAGCCTTCGTTCTGCCCTTCAGCGTTTTCCACGCCGCCGTTGTTGAATGCTTGCGGCTGGTAGTCGTAACCGGCGGCGATGAACGCCAGGGTGTCGGCGAAAGCATGCTCGCCACTCTTGAGGCTGGCGCGCAGGGTGTTCAGATCAGTCATTGGGTTTTCCTTCGGCAAACGCCGCTTGTTGTTCGGCGCTGGCTTCTTGCTGGTATTGGGCTTTCCACTCGGCGTAGGGCATGCCGTACACCACTTCGCGGGCGTCATCGAGGCTGACCTCGATCTGGCGCTGATCGGCTTCGGCCTTGTACCACTTCGACAGGCAGTTGCGGCAGAACCCGGCAAGGTTCATCAGGTCGATGTTCTGCACGTCCTTGCGGCTGTCGAGGTGGGCGACCAGTCGGCGAAAGGCGGCGGCTTCGAGTTCCAGGCGTTGTTGATCAGTCATGGGGGTCTCTTCGAGACAGCTTTGAGCGGCAAGCTTCAAGCTGCAAGATGGGTGTCTGTGAGCAAAGTTTACAGCTTGCGGCTTGAGGCTTGAAGCTAGCGACTCGCCGCGAGCGTAATCGATACCGACTCGGCGAAGCGCAGCGCGTGCGGTTTGTCGACTTCGACTTCGGCGTACAGCACCGATGCATTGGTCATCACCAGGTCGAGCAATTCCTGGGTCAGGCGTTCGAGCAGCGCGAAGCGGTTGCCTTCGACGTGGGCGATGATCGCTTTGGTGATGGTGCGGTAATTCAGTGCGTGGTCGATGTCATTGTCACGCACCGCCTCCTGCGCTGCGTACAGGATGGTCAGGTTGATCAGCACATCCTGCTTGTTGAGGATTTCGTCCTCGTTGATGCCGATAAAGGTGCGCAGGCGCAGATCCTTGACCCGGATGCGCGCCATCCCCGGTTGAAGTTGTGGCATTGATTTGCTCCGTCCAGTCTATTGCAGGCGTTCTGGTGGATCTTACTCGACTCGCGGCCGAAGCGGGACGGCCTATTTGACGTGCCGTCCACCGTTGACGGTGAGGGTCGTGCCGGTGACATAGGGGTTGTCGAGCAGATAGCGCAGGCTCTGATAGATCACCTCGCTGCCCGGCTCGATACCCAGCGCGGACTTGGCCAACGCCTTGGCGCGGTACGCCGTGTCATCTTCGGGGTTGAACAATAACAGCGCCGGGGCGATGCCGTTAACCTTGATGGCCGGCGCAAAGCGCGCGGCAAACGACAGGGTCAGACTGTCGAGCCCGGCCTTGCTGGCGCAATAACCGATGTGCTTGCTGCTGCCTTTGCGGGTGACATCGTCGCTGATGTGGATGATGTCGGCAGGCGTCGAGCGCTGCAGCAACTCGGCGCAGTGCAGGTTGATCAGGTAAGGCGCGAGCATGTGAATGTTGAACATGCGATTGAAGGCCTGTGCTTCGCTGCCCTGGGTTTCCGTCAGCCATTCGGAGGCGTTGTGCACGACGGCGCGCAAGCTGTCGGTGTGGGCTTTCAGCGCGTCGATGAAGGCAAGAATCCCGGCCTCGCTGGAAAAGTCCGCGAACAGCGCTGTCGCGCCAAGATCGCGAAGGGCCTGCACGCCCGGTCGCTCGGTGCGGTAAGTGAAAATCAGCGGGTGGCCGTCCTCGATCAAGCGCTGCGCGCAGTGCAAGCCGACACGCTGGCCGGCGCCGGTGATGAGGATCGGGGCTGCGGAATCTGACATGGGCGGCTCGCATCGCGGTTGAAGCGAAAACTATAACAGGCTCGCCGCCCGCTGCAGATCAGCGATTTTGCGCCGACGGTGTGGCCGCCAGTGGCCGGGTCGGCGTGCTGTTCAGCCAGTTCGCCAGCAGACGCGTCGACAACGGGATGAAGAAATACACCATCAGCGGCGTCAGGCACGCCGTGCCGATCAATATCCGCGGCAACAGGCTCAACTCAGCGAGCAGTGGGCCGAGGATAAAGTTGAAAATCAGCGACACCGGGAAAAACGCCAGCCAGATCGCCACGGCCTGTTTCCAGCGCGGTGGACGTTGTCCGGCAGCACCAAACCAGCCTTCAATGCCGCTGACCCGGTGCTCTTTAGGATGTTCGAACAAATCGCTGCCGCGGTTAAGCCAGGCGGTACGCGACGCCGAGTATTCCCAAGCATGCAGCGTCTGCTCATCGACAAAGCGAAAGATAATCTGGAATTCGTTGTCACCGGGCGGTGGCGCGAGGACGCCGGAACCCAGGTAGCCGGGGAAGTCGGTGGCCAGTTGCTCGCCTTCGCGCAACCATGCAATCAGATCATGATAACGGCCATCGGCGACGCGACGCGCTACCATGAGCGTAACGGGGGAAGTAGACATTTTGTATCTCCGTATTTCGAGTGCGTCACTCCGGGTAAGAGCTTCGCCTGACGCAGGCCGGGGTAGAGACCTGCGCTTTGCAGCAAGCAAGGATTATTCCTGATTTTGTCGATTAAACCAGCCACATTCGTCGTAGATCACTACTTGAAGGTTTCCAGTCCATCATGTTTAAAATGGGATCCAATGAACCGACATGGAAGTTGACCGCCAGATGCCTGTAATCACGGACCCTCGCCCGGCTTCGACAGCACTCGGCACGCTCGAGCGCGAAGAGCTGTTTCCCATCCGCGAAGTGGCGCGCCTGACTGGCGTCAACCCGGTGACCCTGCGTGCCTGGGAGCGCCGTTACGGACTCATCCAGCCGACGCGCACCGAAAGCGGGCATCGTTTGTATTCCATGAACGATATCGAGCGCGTGCGCAGCATTGTCGACTGGATCGATCGCGGCGTGGCCGTGAGCAAAGTCGGCAAGATCCTGGCGAAAACAGAGCCGTTGAAGGTGCTGGCAAACTTTATCCCCGATGACCATGTGCAGGCCGATTACAAGCAATGGCAGGAACAGGTTCAGCAGGCGGTCAGTGCGTTCGACGATCAGCAGCTGGATCGCGTCTACGGGCAGATTTTCTCGTCCTACGCGCTGCCGGTGGTGTTCGAAGCCATTCTGATGCCGTTGTGGCGTCAACTGCTGCAGCGCCAGGACGCTTTCGGGCAAACCAGCGAATGGTTGTTTCTCGACGGATTTCTCAGGGTGCGCGTGCTGCAGCGCATCGTCATGCTGCGGGGGGCTCAACCGCGCCGGGTGGTCGTCAGTGCGCTTGCGGGGCAATGCAGAGAGCTTGAGTTGCTGGTCGCGGCGCTGTTTCTCAGCGGCAACGATTCTGGCGTGCGGGTGCTGACTACGGGCCAGCCTTTCGATGAATTGACGCTGGTCTGCGAAAAGGTCAAGCCTGACGCACTTGTGCTGTTTTCCAATCATGCCCCCGGTCCAGAGCTGCCCCGGCGCCTGAATCGTCTGGCACTGAGTCTGGATTGCCAATTGATGTTGGCCGGCGATGCCTCGGAACTGGCCGAAGAGAGTCTGGCCGGTTCATCGGTGGCATGCCTGGGAAATGAGGGCGCGACAATGCGTCAACGCATGAAGCAATTCATGGCAGGCAAACTGGATACCTGAAACTCAGGCGTGCAGGGCGGGGTGGGTCAGGCGATGCTGTTGCAGGATGAACTGGCGCAAGCGCTCGGTTTCGTCGGCATCGGTCTGGCTCAGTTCGTAGGCGAAGAAACCTTGCTCGGTCTCACGCTCGAAATGGCCGCGCAACGATATGCGCTCATAACCGGAAGGGCTGAACCACAGGGCGAAATGTTTCGGTGGTTTGGTCTTGTTGCGCACTTCCAGCAACACGCCTTTGTGCGACACCTCGTGTACCCACAGCGTGCCGGGCTGGCCTTTGGCATTTTCCAGCGCCACCGGCTCTTCCAGTACCAGGCGCCATGGGCGCACCATCGGGCCGTCTTCGTAGATGCTCGGCACACCGAGACGCAGATGCAGCGCGTGGAACTCGTCTTCCACCAGATGCAGCGGAAAAGTCATCTGTTGATTTTCGAAGTTGGCCTGGATCGTCACCTGCTCGTGAGCAGCCAGACGTGTCAGCAGGTCACGGATCTGCGAACCACCATTAACCAGCAGACTCGACGTTGCATCCCGCACGTTAAGTTGCGGGTTGTGCTGCATGGTCTGGATAAAATCCAGCTCGTCCTGGGTGAGGAGGGCGTCGCGCTGCATGGCTAACTCGAAGTGAATAGTTACAAAGTCATTGGTGATTGTAGTTAATGACCATCAGTTCGCGGTTTTGTTTGCGCCGTTCGTCGCTTTCAACGCCGCTAGCTCGCTTTGCAGCGCCGCCACTTGTGCTTCCAGCTGCGCAACCCGCTGCTGCGCCTTGACCTGAACCGTCACATCTTTTTGCACGCCGATGAAATAAGTCTGCCCGTCATCGGCATTTTTTATCGTCGACAATGACAATTCGTTCCAGAACGGCGTGCCATCCTTGCGATAGTTGCGCAGGATTTCCCGGCAGGATCCGCCTTCACGTAATGTCTCGCGAATCAGCTGCAGACTTGGTTGATCACGGTCTCCAGCCTGCAAAAAACGACAGTCCTGATAGAGGATTTCCTCACTGCTATAACCGGTCATGCGCTCGAAGGCAGGGTTGACGTAAATAAGGATGTTGTCCTGCTCGCCTTCCTTTTCAGCAACCACGATCCCGTCGTTTGACGCGTTGATCACCATTTGCAGCAGGCTGGCGTTGATCATCCGAGAATCCCTTCCGTTATGGCAGTGGCAGGCATTCTAGAAGAAAGCCGCAGACTGTCTATAGGCCAGCAGCTTGCATTGAGAGCCAATCGCAACTTCGCGGCATGGGCTGTTACTATCGCGGCTCTTTTTTTCAGTTCCAGGATCAGATTGATGAAAGTCGCCATCCTCTCCGGTTCGGTCTACGGCACCGCCGAAGAAGTCGCCCGCCACGCCCAGAACCTGCTGAAAGCCGCCGGCTTTGAAACCTTCTACAACTCGCGCGTCGCGTTGGCCGATATCCAGGCGTTCGGTCCCGAGGCCCTTCTCGCTGTGACTTCGACCACTGGCATGGGCGAGCTGCCGGACAACCTGCAACCGTTGTATTCGACCCTGCGCGATCAGTTGCCGGCTTCGTTGCGCGGCCTGCCCGGCGCGGTGATCGCCCTCGGTGATGCCAGCTACGGCGACACATTCTGCGGCGGTGGCGAGCAGATGCGCGAACTGTTTGCCGAACTGGGGGTAAACGAGGTTCAGGAAATGCTGCGCATCGACGCCAGCGAAAGCGTCACGCCGGAAACCGATGCCGAGCCGTGGCTGGCGCAGTTGATTGAAGCGCTCAAGGGCTGATCGCGGGCAATAATCGCTGCACCTTCTAAGCGTTGTTGCATTGCAACGGATCCAGGCTGTTTGCCCGGCTGACTCGTTCAGTCATCAAGCTGGCTGCCAATGCAACTACGCGATGCCCTGCGCCTGACTAGACTGCTGACACGAGCAGAACAAGAAGAACGCAGAGGTGCATACAGTGAGCGTAGCCCCCGTCCAATCGTCGCCGAACGTCAAAGATCAGGTCAGCGCTGCCGAGTGGCAGACCCGCGTCGATCTTGCCGCCTGTTATCGCTTGGTCGCGCTGCACGGCTGGGACGATCTGATCTTCACGCATATCTCGGCCAAGGTGCCCGGCACCGAAGATTTCCTGATCAATCCGTTTGGCCTGATGTTCCACGAGATCACCGCTTCGAGCCTGGTGAAAGTCGATCAGGCCGGCAACAAACTCATGGACAGCCCGTACGAAATCAACCCCGCCGGTTACACCATTCACAGCGCCGTCCACGAAGTGCGCCACGATGTGGTTTGCGTGCTGCATACGCACACTGCGTCAGGCGTTGCGGTGTCGGCGCAAAGGCAGGGGGTGCTGCCGATCAGTCAACAGTCACTGTTTGTGTTGTCGAGCCTGGCCTATCACGCCTACGAGGGCGTGGCCCTGAACCATGAAGAAAAGGCGCGCCTGCAAGCCGACCTCGGCGACAACAATTTCCTCATGCTGAACAACCACGGTCTGCTGACTTGTGGCGGCACTATTGCCGATACGTTTCTGATGATGTTCACCTTCCAGCGAGCCTGCGACATTCAGGTCATGGCGCAGACGGGAGGTGCCGAACTGATCGCCATCGAACCGCAGATTCTCGCCGGCGCCAAGGCAATGATTGCCGGCGTCACCAAGAGCGCGCAGGGCATGGGCGGCGCGCTGGCGTGGCCGGCGCTGTTGCGCAAACTCGATCTTCAAGACCCGGGGTATAAATTCTAATGCCGCTCGCCGAGATTCCTCTGAGTGTCTGGCGCAAGCGCAGCCGGACATTCGTTTTTCATGGCCAGTCGATCCGCTACTGGACAGTCGGGCAGGGTGAGCCGCTGCTGTTGATTCACGGTTTTCCCACCGCCAGTTGGGATTGGCATTACCTGTGGCAGCCACTGGCGCAGCGTTATCAGGTGATCGCCTGCGACATGCTCGGTTTCGGCGATTCGGCAAAACCGCGCAATCACACCTACAGCCTGCTGGAACAGGCCGATCTGCAACAGGCGCTGCTCGCCCATCTGCAGGTTGAACAAGCGGTGCATATTCTCGCTCACGACTACGGCGACAGCGTCGCTCAGGAACTGCTCGCGCGGCATTACGAAAAACGCATCGAAGTTGCCAGTTGCGTGTTCCTTAATGGCGGTCTGTTTCCGGAAACCCATCGTCCGCTGCTGATGCAGAAACTGCTGCTCAGCCCGATTGGCTGGCTGCTTGGCCGCGCCTTCAGCCGTGAGGCGCTGGTCAAAGGTTTCCGGCAGATCTTCGGCCCGCAGACCCAGCCATCTGAAAGCGAACTGGATGATTACTGGAGCCTGGTCGACAGCAACCATGGCCCGCGCATCCTGCACAAATTGATCACTTACATTCCTGAGCGCCGGGTGCAGCGCGAGCGCTGGGTGGCGGCCATGCAGCGTGGTGATATCCCTTTGCGGGTCATTGACGGTGCAGTCGATCCGATCTCCGGCGTGCACATGGTCGAGCGTTATCGCGAATTGATCCCCGATCCGGACACTGTGCTGCTGCCGGGCATCGGCCACTATCCGCAAACCGAGGCGCCGGCGCTGGTGCTCAAGCACTATCTGGCGTTTCGCGATCGTCTGGTATTGCCTCCACGCAAAGTGGCGTGCTCCTGATTCTCGCCGAGAGCACAGGCTCTCGGCGACCGGACACTCGATCATCCCTCAGCCTTATCGCGCACCATTCAGCCGCAGCCGGGTTCGTTGTGACCCAAAGCGTCGTGCCTGACACTCAGGTTCATTACCTCTTGGCCTGCTGGAGTTGCCGCGATGAATGAACCTGTGCGTTTCGAAGATAAAGTCGTGATTGTCACCGGCGCCGGTGGCGGCCTCGGGCGTGCCCATGCGCTGCTGTTCGCCAGACAGGGCGCCAAGGTGCTGGTCAACGATCTCGGTGGCTCGACGCAGGGCGAGGGCGCCAACGCTTCGGCTGCCGACCGCGTAGTGGCGGAAATCCGTGAGGCTGGCGGTATTGCCGAAGCCAACCACGACTCGGTGACTGACGGCGACAAACTGGTACAGAACGCCCTCGATGCCTTCGGCCGCGTCGACGTCGTGGTGAACAACGCCGGGATCCTGCGCGACAAGTCATTTCACAAGATGGACGACGCCGATTGGGATCTGGTCTATCGCGTCCATGTTGAAGGCGCCTACAAAGTTACCCGTGCTGCCTGGCCGCATCTGCGCGAGCAAAACTACGGTCGCGTGATTTTCACTGCGTCGACTTCTGGCATTTACGGCAATTTCGGTCAGTCCAACTACGGCATGGCCAAACTCGGGCTTTACGGGTTGACCCGAACGCTGGCGATCGAAGGGCGCAAGAACAACATTCTGGTCAACGCCATCGCCCCGACCGGCGGCACGCGCATGACCGAGGGCCTGATCCCGCCGCAAGTATTCGAGCAACTGAAGCCGGAACTGGTCAGCCCGCTGGTGGTGTACCTGGCCAGCGAGCAATGCCAGGAAACGTCCGGCCTGTTCGAAGTCGGCGGCGGCTGGATGGGCAAGGTGCGCTGGGAACGCAGCCTCGGTGCCGGCTTCGATCCGCGCGAGGGGTTCTCGCCAGAGGATGTGGCGGCGCACTGGCAGCAGATTTGTGATTTCGAAGGCGCGGCGCATCCGAAGGACAATATTGAAGCATTGAAGGAAATGATGGCGAATTTGCAGAAGTATTCGATTTGAGTGAAGAGGCCACCAGGCTCAGGCTTGGTGGCCTCGTGAATTCATGAGTATCTACGTTCAGTAATAAACTTCGGCGCCTTCCAATTTGGTCCCTTGATTGGAATTGGACCATCACCATTTGCCAGCACGCCTTCTTTGAAAAGTTGTGCATATGTCGTTAATAGCTCGCCGCTCGCGATAAGCTCGAATTTATATCGCCCAATCATTCTATCCAAGGATGGGTATGCCATGCCGATGCCGAAAGCCGTCAGTACATCAGCAATTGGTTCGTGCTTGAGAATTTCTTCGATAGGAATCATTGGCCTGTTCCTTTAAGCAATTGTTCATATATGCGTTGCATTTGCTTGTTTCCCGCCCGCAGCGCGTCAGGTGAATAAAGGACATGATCCTCGCTTCCGAGCTTGAAGTCCTCCAGCGTGGCGGTATGGGCATTATTCCAGGCGGGAGATCCGTTTTCGGGCTTGAAGTCATCGCTAAGTCCCATCGCTCGAAATCTTTCCAGTTCACGAATCTCATGTGTGTAATAACGTAAGTCCGTATCAGTAAGCTCCCAGTGGCCGCTTAAGATCTTTTCCAGCCGCTGAATCATGATGTCGTTGGCGTCTGATTGATCGAGCCGACCGATGTGCAGTTTTACCAAGTCTATACCTGACTTTGTAATAACCGCCGTACGCCAATCCAGATCGAGAATCGCTCCTCCCGCCGCCTCTGGATTGAAGTAGCGGCCGCTGTATTTGCCTCTGACTGAAGCTCCTTCATAGGGATTGCTGAACACCACATACAGCGGTGCAATCCCGGAGTCATCAGGGAATACGATAATGAATCTCTCCCAGCCTTCGACGAGGATCGGGTTCAGGTCCAGTCGTCCTTCAAGCGGAAGAATCGGAGCCCCCGAGTACGCGGATGGTCTTTTCCCAAAGATGGGCAATTCAGTCGAGCTGTCTTGCGGTGAAATGGCGGGGGTCCATGTCAGGAAGTCAGTGGGAGAATCCGGTAACGCGACTTCATAAACATCATTGAGCGAGTCATACGCTGCATTCAGGACAGGGATGCTTGAGCGAATATGAAAGTCATCGTTGGTCGCAACAAAGATTTGTACACCGGCATCGATTTGCCGGGCGCCCAAGCCGATATGCATCTCAAATATGCCCCGTTGATCAGCAATTTCACGCAATGCTCCCGCGGGTTCCGACGATAATTCAGCAAGTGGAACGCTCACCACAAACCGCTCGCCGTTGCCCAAGCGTGATGGCATGAGCAGCGCCGCAAACCCGACCAATGCCGGACTGCTCAACAGCGCGGGGCCGCCCGCTTCGAGTGTATGCAGGGCGGTACGCAGCGCTGCGAGAATTGACGAGGATTTTTCCGGACTCAGTACAGCAGCGACTGACGCAAATGAAAAAGCCGGACCAGTCGTTGCCTGCGCGCCGGATGCGGGAAATTCACGCTGAGTTTCGGGTGTTTCCACCCGCTGATCGCGCGATTGCTTTTCGCGTTCAGCCTGGAGGTTCTCTCTTTGGCGCTGAGCCTCTGCCAGTGCCTCCAACCGAGCGCGCTCCGCTGCCTGCTGTCGTTGCGCAGCTCGCGCCGCAAGCCTTGCTTGTTCTGACTCCAGACGCCTTGCTTCTGTCCTTGCCGCCTGTTGAATGCGCGCACGGATTCGTTGTCGCTTGGCCTCGGCGACTGCCATTTGGCGCTTTTGCTCGGCATCTGTTTGCGCTACCTGCTCCCGGCGCACCGCTTCGGCAATGTCACGCTGGCGCTGTTGCTCAGCGGCAATGTGGGCACGTTCTGCAGCTTGGCGTTGTGCCTCTGCCGCTGCCGCCTGGGCCTGATCCTGGGCTTGTACGGTGGCCAGCCAATTGAGTACGCCAGCCTGTTGCTGGTTGAGCAGCGCCAATGTCTGGCCCAGCAGCCGCGCTTCGTGGGCGGCCCGAAAGGACTCGCTCCACAACGCTCTGCTGCGGACCGCTGCGCCATGCGCGCGCCGATTGGCCGATGCCTGATTCAGGTAATCCTTGAAGGTTTTTCCCAGTGGATCGCTGCCATAAAAGCGGTTGGCGATGGCAGTCTGCCGTTGAAACTCGGCGCTCTTGCGTTGAATCAAGGTGTTCCTGACGCCCACTTCGCGGGCCAGTGCTGCGGCCGGTGGCAGAGGATTGGTCGGTCCTTCCAGCCTGGTCGCCGCCAGTTCGACCTCAATGGTTTGGGGAATAGAGGCGGTTCTTGCGTTGAATTCCTGTTCCACGGCGACTTGCGTTTCATGCATCAATTCACGCGTCTGCGGATTGGCGCCGGCAGGGCCGAACATGCCGCTGTAGGAGTAATTCATGTCGCGTTCTTTGAATGGTTCGAAGCCATCAGGACCGAATTCCCTGATATGTACTGGATCCAGTTCTAAAGGTGGAGGCTTTGGCATATTCATGTCCTTTTGAATGTGCGTTTTCACTCGCTCGAAAAGTGCGCACGGGTGGCGATGACGTCCGTGTCACCAGCGAATGGTTGAGGTGTTTCAAGTTACCTCAGAGTGGCGGTAATCAAATCCGAGAAGCCCGTCAGTAACAGGGCGTTATGTCGAAAGGGTTTTCACGGGTTTTTATCGGTGCAGAGGGAATTCGTCCGAGCTTCGAAGAAATGTCTGACGCGCTGATCGGAAGCTTTGCCGAACCGCTATCCAGCCTTTTTAAACGCCCATAAAAAAGGCCGCTGCAAACGCAGCGGCCAAGGTAAGACGTTGGATCAAGGAGCTACAAATCAACGTCAGTGAACACCGGGGCGGTAAACCGAAAACATCGATTTATCCAGAATCTGTAGCCAGTCGCTCGCGATTCAGCGTAGCGGGCTTTGCGCTTTGCGGCGTGTGCCGGGAAAGCGCGCTCAGAATAAGGTCTCAAGCCTGTAGGAAAAATACCGATTCCAGACATGCACTGTTACGGGGCGCGCAACAGTGGGGTGCCCATGAATGGCGCTGATGATGCGCCATCCAGCCAGCCCATGAACCGCTCAAGGCCCCGCCGTGCAAGGCCATTCATCCTTTCGAGCGACAACGCAAATACCTCCTTGGTGCGCTTATCGACCGCAGCGACCGGCAGTAGGGTGGGGCCTTCTGTCACTCACCGGGGAAGACGCATGACAAAAACAACAATGCGCGCCATCTTCACACCGCAGGCGCTTGCCGCTGCGGTGGCTCTGGGTTGCGGCGCCCAGGCGCACGCGGTCGCCTTCAACATCGGCGAAATCGAAGGCACCTTCGACTCGTCACTTTCGGTCGGCGCGAGCTGGGGCCTGCGCGATGCCGACAGTTCGCTGGTCGGCACGGTAAATGGCGGCAGCGGACAATCGTCCACCGGTGATGACGGGCGGCTGAATTTCAAGAAGGGCGAAACCTTCTCGAAAATCTTCAAGGGTATCCACGACCTCGAACTGAAGTACGGCGATACCGGCGTGTTCGTGCGGGGCAAATACTGGTACGACTTCGAACTCAAGGACGAAGACCGCGAGTTCAAACAGATCAGCGACAGTGGCCGCAAGGAAGGCGCCAAGTCTTCCGGCGCGCAGATCCTCGATGCTTTCGTCTATCACAACTACGCCATCGCTGATTTGCCCGGCACTGTGCGGGCCGGCAAGCAGGTGGTGAGCTGGGGCGAAAGTACCTTTATCGGCAACTCGATCAACAGCATCAACCCGGTTGACGTCTCAGCATTTCGCCGTCCCGGTGCCGAGATCAAGGAAGGCCTGATTCCGGTGAACATGCTGTTTGGTTCGCAGAGCCTGACCGACAAACTTTCGGTCGAAGGCTTCTACCAACTGGAGTGGGACCAGACCGTTCTCGACAACTGCGGCACCTTCTTTGGCGTCGACGTCGCGGCGGATGGTTGCAACAACGGCTACACCGTCGGCAGTCCGGCGGTGGCGCCACTGGTGCCGCTGACCACCGCGTTCGGCCAAGGCATCCAGGTCACCCGCGAGGGCGTGGTGATCCCCCGTGGCGGTGATCGCGATGCGCGCGATTCCGGGCAGTGGGGCACGGCGCTGCGCTGGCTCGGCGAAGACACCGAGTACGGCCTCTACTTCATGAACTACCACAGCCGTACGCCGACGGTCGGCACCACCACGGCGGGGCTGTCGACACTGGCGGCATTGCCAGGCATGGTCGGCATTGCCAACGGCCTCGCGCCTGGCAGCGGTGCGGGGCTGGCGCAAAGCGTGATGCTCGGGCGCGGTCAGTATTACCTCGAATATCCGGAAGACATTCGTCTGTACGGCGCGAGTTTCTCCACCACTCTGCCCACCGGCACCGCGTGGACCGGCGAGGTCAGCTACCGGCCGAACGCGCCGGTGCAGGTCAACACCAACGACCTGACCCTGGCGCTGGTCAACCCGATTGCCGGCGGCACCGCATCGCCACTCGCTACTTCGCCGGGTGCCGACAACAAAGGCTACCGGCGCAAGGAAGTCACGCAAATCCAGAGCACCCTCACGCACTTCTTCGATCAGGTGCTCGGCGCCGAACGTTTGACTGTGGTCGGCGAAGCGGCGGTGGTGCATGTCGGTGGTCTGGAGTCCCGCAGTGAGCTGCGTTACGGCCGTGATTCGGTCTACGGTCAGTACGGATTCGGCGGCGATACCGACGGCTTCGTCACCTCGACTTCGTGGGGCTATCGCGCCCGGGCGATTCTCGATTACGCCAACGTCATCGGCGGGATCAACCTCAAGCCCAACCTGTCGTGGTCCCATGACGTCGCCGGTTACGGCCCCAACGGTCTGTTCAACGAAGGTGCGAAAGCCATCAGCTTCGGCGTCGATGCCGACTACCGCAACACCTACACCGCAAGCCTGAGTTACACCGACTTTTTCGGTGGCGACTACAACGTCCTCGAAGACCGTGACTTCGTGGCCCTGAGCTTCGGCGTGAACTTCTGATCTGCCCGAGAAGGATGACTGCAATGCGCAAAACGATTCTGCAATGTGGCGTGCTGGCCTTGAGTCTGCTGGCCGCCAACGTGATGGCGGCGGTGTCGCCGGACGAAGCGAACAAACTCGGCACCAGCCTGACCCCGCTCGGCGCCGAGAAGGCCGGTAATGCGGACGGTTCGATTCCGGCCTGGACCGGCGGCATCCCGAAAAACGCCGGTGCGGTGGACAGCAAGGGCTTTCTCGCCGACCCGTTTGCCAACGAAAAACCGTTGTTCACCATCACCGCCGCGAACGTCGAGCAGTACAAAAGCAAGCTCTCCGATGGCCAGGTGGCGATGTTCAAACGCTACCCGGAAACCTACAAGATCCCGGTCTACCCGACCCACCGCACCGTGGGTGCGCCAGCGGAAATCTACGAGTCGGCCAAGCGCAGCGCGCTGAACGTCAACGCGATCAACGATGGCAACGGCCTGGCCAATTTCACTGGCAATCGCTACTACGCTTTCCCGATTCCGAAGAACGGCGTCGAGGTGCTGTGGAACCACATCACCCGCTACCACGGTGGCAATCTGCGGCGGATCATCACCCAAGTCACGCCGCAGACCAACGGCAGTTACACGCCGATCCGCTTCGAAGAAGAGATCGCCGTGCCGCAATTGATGAAAGACATCGACCCGGATAAAGCCGCCAACGTGCTGACCTTCTTCAAGCAATCGGTGACCGCCCCGGCGCGGCTGGCCGGTAACGTGCTGCTGGTGCACGAAACCCTCGATCAGGTGAAGGAACCGCGTCTGGCGTGGATCTATAACGCCGGTCAACGCCGGGTCCGGCGCGCACCGCAAGTGGCCTATGACGGCCCGGGTACAGCGGCCGATGGCCTGAGGACTTCCGACAACTTCGACATGTTCTCCGGAGCGCCGGATCGCTATGACTGGAAACTGGTCGGCAAGAAGGAAATGTACATTCCCTACAACAGCTACAAACTCGACTCGCCGAAGCTCAAGTACGACGACATCGTCAAGGCCGGGCACATCAATCAGGACCTGACCCGTTACGAACTGCACCGCGTCTGGGAAGTGATCGGCACGGTGAAACCGAACGAGCGGCACATCTACGCCAAGCGCCACATGTACATCGACGAGGACAGCTGGCAAGTGGCACTGGCCGATCACTACGACGGTCGCGGGCAACTGTGGCGCGTCGCCGAAGGTCACGCCCAGTACTACTACGATCATCAGGCCCAGGCTTACACGCTGGAAGCGCTCTACGACATCATTGCCGGCCGCTACATTGCGTTGGGCATGAAGAACGAAGAGAAGCACAGCTTCGAATTCGGCTTCGAAGCCAAGGCTGCCGATTACACTCCGTCGGCCCTGCGCGCCGAGGGCGTGCGGTAACGGGTCTGCTGCACCGCTGGACAAAAGGCGACCGCACGGTCGCCTTTTTTATGGCCATCGATCAGCGTGCTGAATACTCGTCAACAAGGGCGCGGGAGAGGGCTAGGGTGAGCGCACAACGATAAGAAGGCTCACCCGATGACCGCCATGACCCCGTGCCTGGATCGACCCGGATTTTTGCCCAGGCTTTCTTCGCATCATCAACCTCGCAGCCGTTTGAGCGCACCTTTGCTGGCATCCAGCGCGCGGGTGAAGCTGTTGTGCGCGCCCGCGGGCAGTGGCAAAACCGCACTGCTCACCGAATGTCTTCTTCAGGCGCGTGCAGATTGCGAGGCAATCTGGCTGCCGCTGGCGGGAGCGGCGCTCAGCACTGAAGAATTCTGCCTGCGTCTGACGCGGGCGCTCGGGCTGGTCGAAGGCCTTGATGATACGCAGCTGATGGCGGAGCTGGCCCATTGGTCGAGGCCGACGTCGCTGTTTATCGACGATTACAGTCGGCTGCCGGATCCGGCTGTGGATGCTCTGCTGGATCGCTTGCTGGCGGTCAGCAGCCCGGCGCTCACCTGGTGGGTCAGCACTCGCCGCCGGCCGCAGTGCAACTGGCCGCGGCTGTTGCTCGATGACGAACTCTACGAATTCGAAAGCGCCAGCCTGGCGCTGACTCACGATGAAGTGGTATCGGTGCTGCACCATTTGCCGCCAGACCAGGCCGAGCGTGTCGCTGCCCGTATCATCCAGCGTACCGGCGGCTGGTGCGCGGGGGCGCGCATGGCGCTCCTGCAAAAGTGCGACTGGTCGCAAAACCTGCAGCCGCAGCAGCGTGTCGACACTCTGCTCGATTATCTGCAGCACGAACTCTTCAGCAACCTGACCCCGGAGCAGGACGAGGCATGGCGTGTGCTGGCTCACCTGCCACGGTTCAACGCGCCGTTATGCGAGCATTTGTTCGGCCCTGGCGAAGGCGCTCAGCTGCTGCGTGATCTGCAAGTGCTCGGCTGCTTCATCGAGCCTTGGCAAGCGTCCGCTGACTGGCTCCAGGTGTTCCGCCCGCTGTCGCGAATCATCCAGGAGTCGCACTGGCCGTGTGCGCGTTCCTGGCACCGGCGCGCCTGTCAGTGGTTCAGCGCGACGCAGGATTGGCGAGCGGCGTTCGAGCAAGCGTTGTTGGCCGAGGAATACGAAACTGCCGTCAGCCTGTTGCAGCATTTCGGCTTCGAAGACTTGTTCGAAGACCAGACGGTCGTCCTGCTGTTGCGTTTGCACGAGCAGCAAAGCCAGCAGCTGACCCTGATGACACCCCAGCTGATCGTGCTGGTCACGGGCGCCTTATTGTTTGCCGGCCGGTTCGAACAGGCCGGGCAATGCCTGGCTCATCTCGGCCGCTTCATGCCACAACCGACAGCGCAGCTGGAGCAGCAACTGCTGGCCCGCTGGCAGGCGCAACAGGGATGGCTGTTTCACCTGCAAGGGCAAATGGAGCCGGCACGCGCCTGCTTTCAGGAGGCGTTGTCTGCGCTGGCTGACGAGGCCTGGCAGGCCCGTGTGATGTGCCTGTCGGGACTGACCCAGCAGGCGTTGCTGTGCGGTGAGCTCGATCAGGCCCATGCCCTCAACCGCGAGGCGCTGTGCCTGGCGCGGGCTCACGGCTCGTTGCTGTTCGAAGGCTTGCTTGAGCTTGACCATGCGCAATGGCTCGAGCAGCGAGGCGCGCCTTTGCGTGCGGAAAGCCTGCTGGTGGAGATCGAGCACTTGCTGCGTCAACGCAGCATGGTGCCCACGCCGCTGCTCGGCCGTATCGCCCTGCGACGCGGACGACTGGCGCTGTGCATGGGCCTTGAAGAGCAGGCTGCGCAGCTGTTCAGCCAAGGCCTTGAAGATTGCCTGCGCAGTGCAGACAAACGAGTCTTGTATGGTTATCTGGGGCAGGCGCAACTGGCCGGCAATCGCGGTGATTATGCCTGTGCTTTCGAGCGCCTGCGCGAGGCCGAAAGGGTCATGCAGCAGCGGCAGATTCCCGATACGGTCTATCGCGGGGTTGTGTTGCAGGTCAGCAGCCAGTTCTGGTTGCAGCAGGGCCGACCGCATCTTGTCCAAGAAGCGTTGAGCCGACTGTTACGGCATTACCGGGGACCTTCTGCGTTGCAGGCGCCACCCGCGACGTTCGAGCTGATTATCCGCATCGAATACCTGCTGGCCTGCGCGAATGCGCAATCGGACCCGGACGAAACCGCTCTGCCCACTATTGAGCGATTGTTGAAGCGCGCTCAGGCCAAGGGCATGTTGGCGGCAGAAACAGAGTTGCTGCTGGCCTTCGCCCAGTTGGCCGAATCGAACGGTGATGCGGTGGCGGCGCAGCAAGCTTTCCAGCGAGCCGCAATGCTGGCGGAGCGCTGCCGGTTGCAGCAAGCCATGCGCGAGTGGGAATTACGCCGAGGCAGCACCGGCACGGCGTCTGGCAAGCAGATTCCTGTCTGGCTGAGCGATAACGCTGATCACGCCCCGGGCCTCAGTCGACGCGAGCGCGAAGTGCTGACATTGATTGCTCAAGGTGCTTCGAATCAGCAAGTTGCCGAACAACTGTTTATTTCATTGCATACAGTAAAAACCCATGCGCGACGTATTAACGGAAAGTTGGGTGTGGAGCGCAGAACCCAAGCGGTGGCAAAAGCAAAGTTGATGGGGATACTGATTTAGGTTGTGAGGTTTTGCAGTACAAAGGATTGCATTTGTTTGTTGGCATGTTTTGTAAATTGTTCGCCCTTCAAGTTGCCTGGAAAAGAAACTACCTTGCAACTATCTACAGTGGCTGTGTTCGCAGCTCTGGATAGTCAAGTAAGGAAAAGATGTGGTCAAGTTATATAAAAGTCTGATGCGTGGTTCTTTGGGTGAGCAACTTACCTGGCCTGAAGAGTGGGAAAAGGCAATCCAGGCAAAAGAAGATCTTTTCAAGATCGTCGACGCCATGCCGAGCGTGCTGGATATTCTTCGTAGCATGCTTGGCAGTGAATTGAAGCGTTTGGGCAAGACAATCGATATTGACAAGGTTTATATCAATACAGACTCGGCTTTTCCTGATAATGGAAGTCGCCCTTCTGGCACTCTTTGGGAAGTGACTGTTCATTGTCTTGATAATAATGTCAGCCCCGCTTACATAATGGGCGGTGATGGGGTTTATTCTCTGCCGGACACCCGGAATGAGCAGTTCAAAGTCAGTGCTCTCAATGTCCTTATTGTCGAGGATCTGATTGCTGCGGTGATCACCGGGTTGCAAAAGACATTGCAAACCGAGATCGCAAAGTTCTGGGCGGCGCCAGCCAGGTCCATGCGACCGGACACGGCACCGTTGACCAATAAGCAGGCTTTCATCGAAGCCTGCGCCGTGGTCACCAGTGCAGAGCTTTCGCTGTCGGTCATGGCCAACAATTTTGACGCCTGGTTGGGCGAGCGATTCGCTCATCTGCTTGAAGCAGATGGCGGTCGCGCAGCGTTTGAAGTCAGGCTGCAACCTGAACAGGATTACCTGCTGTCGCTTCAGCCTTGTTTCGTTCTGGACAACGCCGAGCGTGCGGATGCAGAAATGCCGCTGGTGAATGAGTCAACCTCTTATCTCCTGCATACGCCGGAAAACGGCTTTGAATTTTTTGAAAAAAATATCGATCTGCATAGCAAACTTCAGCAGCGACTGTCCCTGGGTGGAGACCAGATCAGGTATCTGAAAGCTGCGCAAAGTCCTCATGCATTTTGTGCCGAGGCTCACCTCAAGGGTCAGCTTGAAAGTGTTTCACTCTTGATCGGTGGCCAGGAACAACTGGCAAAACCGCTGACTTCCATGCTGCAGGACAATCAAGGCCTGCATGTGCTGCGTTACGGCATCGAAACCCGCTTCTATCTGCTGTGGGCTGCATTGAAACGCACCGATTGGCCGCTATGGCTGCATGCCGCGGGTAGCGATATGCAACAGCGCTATAGCGAGCTTGAAGAGTCGCGGGATCAATACCAGGCTGTCTACTCAAACACCTTCGATGCATGTTTTTCATTCAAGGATTATGTAGTGCGCACATTCGCCGAATGGGCGGACAGGGTACTTGGTGAACAACTGGATCCGGAATCGATAAGTGTCCATAGCTCGTACAGTCTGCAAATTGCCGGGCGTACTATCGAACAGGAAGAAACCCGAACGCTGACGGAGTTTATTGTTTTCGGGCTGCACGACACTGGTTATAAAGCGGCTCTGACTATAATCGGCGCTCCCGCCGGAAGTCGGTTGACGGCAGTAGCGCTTGAACAGTGGCTGGAAAATCGTAACCTGCGACTGGAATTTACCGGCAGTCTTGCATACTCGCCCTCGGTGGCTTACCAAGAGGCTTATCGCAACTATCTCTGCAGTCAGATGGAGTTCGCGGCTTTTGTTGCTCGTCACTCCGGGAAACTGGATTCCACTGATGCCAATATCATCGCGCGGGCCATGGCCAATGATCCTGCGGTGACGGTTCAGGGAATGCGAATCCGATCCCAGGTGCCGGCGTTGAAAGAGGTCCTGATCATTTCGGCCCGAGAGTATGTACCGTCGCTGATGTTGATCAAAACGCCTGCCGGTGAATTCGAACTGCATAAATTTGCCGATATCTACGCGGCAAACCGCTGGCTGGAGTCGGCGTTGTCCGCTGATCGTGAATACGCTGCATTGCTGATCCATCCGGACTATCTGCACGAAGCGGGTGAGTTGCTCGGCAGCGCTCGTACACAACTGAGCTATCGCTATACGCTCGATAGCCGACCGGTTGATCTCGGCCTGAATCCCAAAGCACAGCTGGCTGATTACGCAAATGCCGCTTACCGCGCCGAAGTTGCCTTGCACAAGGCCATTGCACCGGCCGGTTATCGAGCACTTGGCGTCGAGGGCCGCAAGCGCTATTCGCGTCTGAGCACCGAATTCAAGGCACTGTCCATGGTTGATGCGCGAGACAATGGTTTTCCGACATTCGAGCAATTCACTTATGACTCGGTGAAAGCTCAGATCGAAGACATTTTGCGTTCGCGTGGCAGTAACGTTTCGGTCGATCCCGACCAGATCATTGTGCAAACCGAAGACTTTCGTAAGAGCGTTACCGACGTTTTGCTTGAAGGACTCGCTTTTGAAGCGGCGCACCCGTCCTACGAAACGAAATTCAGCCCGAAATACTATTTGGTCAACGGCCATCCCATCGTTGAAAAACTGGATATCCGCGACCTTTCCTCGCTGTCGAAAACATTCCGACCCGGCGACAGATATACCGCGATGCTGAAAGAGCAATATCAGAACAAGGCCCATCCTGATCACTCATTCAAACGCGCTGTACACGCCCGGAAAATCCGTTGTGAGATGTACCGCAATGCGTTTGCCGACTTTACCAACGGCAGATTAACCACTGAATCTTTCTCTGCTGTCCAACGGGTTATCGACAATCTGAAAGAAGGTGGCGGCTATCCATCAATCGTCAATAGCGTCTCCGAAGGCGACATCGGGCTGTATAAATTCAACATCGGCACGCTGGGTCTGACGGCTGCCGGGGACCGTACAGTGGGTGGCGTTTATATTTTTCGACTGAAGTTATCGTCAGGTTTCTTCGACTTGCTCTATACGCCTGACGCGCCGGATCAAGTCAGCTTCCGGCCGATCGCTGAGTTCATTCCTTCGATTCGTTTTCGGAAAGGCCCGTTCAGGACCTACTACAGCGAGCGGATACTGCTGATTGACCAGAAAGTGATCAATGATTACTTCGATAATCTGGTCGCAACGGTTGATACCCGACCGGTCATTCGCACGCAGCAGCGTTCGTTACTGCCCGATCTGTTCACTTTTCACGACGAGCGAGTGCGCCGTCTACTGAGTGACATCGACGAACGGACCACCAGTCTCAATGAAATAATTGCCGCCCTGGTTTATGAAAACCTGTTGAAGGCCGCAAATATCGTCAGCCTGGTGGTGCCACCCGTAGGCCCTGTGGTGGTGGCTGTGCAGGTGATGAAAAGCATCTACGACGCGTCGCAGTCGCACCGACGGGGTGATTATTCCGCCGCGCTGGGGCATGTGCAGGATGTATTGAGCGGACTGCTGACATTGGGTCAGGCTGCAGCGGCGGGGGCGCCGGTTAAAGAACTTACCCGTGCGCAACGCTCGTTTCTAAGTCTGTTTGAAGACGCCCGCACGGTTGCGGAACTCGTAACGTATTACACCGGCCATGAAGACCCCGCCGATGAGCTGATCGGTTTCTTCAAGTCACTGATGCAAGAGGGTGACAGCGCATTGAGCAAGACCACGGTGCGTTGAGTCGTTTCGAGCGCACATAAGCATTACTTAACTTTCGTAACCCATGCGCCAACTCACGGCCCGCGTCGCAGCCAACAACCGCTGCGCCGCCGGGCCGTTTTCGTCGGCGTGGAACAGCGAGGTCGGGCCGACGATGGTCAGCACCGCAGCGATCTGCCCGATCGCGTTGAACACTGGCGCAGACAGCGCATCCACACCCGGCATCAACAAACCATGCACGTGATGCAGACCGCGTTCGCGGATCTGTTCACACAGCGCTGCATAGGCTGTTTCATCCTTGAGCGGATGCTCCGCGACAGCGATTTCCTGCTCGCGCAATTCATCGGTTTCCCGGTGCGGCAGGTAAGCGCTGAACACCAGCCCGGTGGACGAACTGAGCAGCGGCAGCACCGAACCCAATTGCGTCACCACCGTCACCGCGCGCACCGCCGGTTCGATATGCACCACGGTTGCGCCCTGATTGCCCCACACCGCGAGGAAGCAGGTTTCGTTGAGTTCATCGCGCAACTCGGACAACGGCAGGGCGGCGACCTTCAGCACGTCCATGCTGTTGAGTGCGGCCAGGCCCACCCGCAGCGCTTCGCGACCGAGGCCGTAATGGTTGGTGGCGGCGTTCTGTTCGGCAAATCCCGAAGCAATCAACGCCTGCAGATAGCGATGCACCTTGCTCGCCGGCATCTGCACGTGTTCGGCCAGACGCGACAGCGAAGTCGACGGTGACAACTCGGCCAAAGCCTTGAGGATGTCGGTGCCGACCTCGGCGGAGCGGACTTTCTGTTTGCCGTTGCTGTCGCTGGTTTTTTCCATGGGGCTGGCGGTTCCGGTTCGAATGGGCGTCTTTATAGCTTGACGCTGGATAGCGAGCAAATTACGTTATGCGTAATCAGATTACGATAATAACAACCCCGGCGTGCCGAGACCTCTGAGCCAGAGCGATGGGCCATTGCCGACTCCCTGTTCAGGAGGCTCCATGAACCTCGATTCAACCGCGCAGGACCTGGTTTACCAGTCCGGCTTCGGCAACGAATTCAGCACTGAAGCGTTGCCCGGCGCGCTGCCCGTTGGCCAGAATTCCCCGCAAAAAGCCCCGTACGGCCTGTATACCGAATTGTTCTCCGGCACCGCGTTCACCATGCCGCGCAGTGAAGCGCGCCGCACCTGGATGTACCGGATTCAGCCATCGGCCAACCACCCGGCGTTCGTCAAACTGGAACGGCAACTGGCCGGCGGACCGTTGGGTGAAGTGACGCCCAATCGCCTGCGCTGGAATCCCCTGGAGCTGCCGACCGAACCGACGGATTTCATCGATGGCCTGGTCAGCATGGCCGCCAACGCCGGCGCCGAGAAACCGTCCGGCATCAGCATTTATAACTACACCGCCAACCGTTCGATGGAGCGGGTGTTCTTCAACGCTGACGGTGAAATGCTGCTGGTGCCGCAACTCGGTCGCCTGCGTATCGCCACCGAACTGGGCGTACTCGAAGTGGCGCCGCTGGAAATCGTCGTGCTGCCGCGTGGCCTGAAATTTCGCGTCGAACTGCTCGATCCACAGGCACGCGGCTACCTCGCCGAGAACCATGGCGCGCCGCTGCGCCTGCCAGATCTGGGGCCGATCGGCAGCAACGGTCTGGCCAATCCCCGGGATTTCCTCACCCCGGTCGCTGCCTACGAAAACCTGCAGCACCCGACTACTTTGGTGCAGAAATTTCTTGGCCAGTTGTGGGCCACTGAACTCAATCATTCGCCGCTCAATGTGGTCGCCTGGCACGGCAATAACGTGCCGTACAAATACGACCTGCGCCGTTTCAACACCATTGGCACGGTGAGTTTCGATCATCCCGATCCTTCGATCTTCACCGTACTGACCTCGCCGACCAGCGTGCACGGTCTGGCCAACCTCGATTTCGTGATCTTCCCGCCGCGCTGGATGGTCGCCGAAAACACCTTCCGGCCACCGTGGTTCCACCGCAACCTGATGAACGAATTCATGGGCCTGATCCAGGGCGAATACGACGCCAAGGCCGAAGGCTTCGTGCCCGGTGGCGCTTCGCTGCACAGTTGCATGAGCGCCCACGGCCCCGACGGCGAGACCTGCACCAGGGCGATCAACGCCGAGCTTGCACCTGCGAAAATCGATAACACCATGGCCTTCATGTTCGAGACCAGCCAGGTGCTGCGCCCAAGCCGTTTCGCCCTCGACTGCCCTCAATTGCAATCCAGTTATGACGCTTGCTGGGCCTCGCTGCCTGCCACGTTCGACCCGACCCGGAGATAACCCATGACACAGAATTCCATCTCCCGCAGCTGGGTCGCTTCGGCCAACGGTCACAGCGATTTTCCGTTGCAGAATCTGCCGCTGGGCGTGTTCAGTCTCAACGATTGCAGTCCGCGCGCGGGCGTGGCGATCGGCGAGCACATTTTCGATTTGCAGGTGGCGCTTGAGGCCGGGCTGTTCGACGGCGTTGCACGCAGTGCGGTGGAAGCCATGCACGGCGGGCAGTTGAACGCGTTCTTCGAACTTGGCCGTGAGGCGCGGGTGGCCCTGCGCGAACGCCTGATCGAACTGTTCAGTGAAGGCAGCACCCTGCGCGGCAGCATCGAAGCCCAAGGCGCGAAAGTCTTGCCGTTGGCTGCCGATTGCCAGATGCACCTGCCGGCGCGAATCAGCGATTACACCGACTTCTACGTCGGCATCGAGCATGCGCAGAACGTCGGCAAACTGTTCCGTCCGGATAACCCGCTGTTGCCGAACTACAAGCATGTGCCGATCGGTTACCACGGTCGCGCTTCCACAGTGCGAGCGTCCGGCACCGACGTGCGCCGGCCGAAAGGCCAGACGCTGCCGGCGGGGCAGACCGAACCGGTATTCGGCCCCTGCGCACGTCTGGATTACGAACTGGAGCTGGGCATCTGGATCGGCCAGGGCAATGAGATGGGCGAGCCGATTGCCATCGGTGACGCTGCCGAGCACATCGCCGGTTTCTGCCTGCTCAACGACTGGTCGGCGCGGGATATCCAGGCTTGGGAATACCAGCCGCTCGGGCCATTTCTGTCGAAAAGTTTCATCACCAGCGTCTCGCCCTGGGTGGTGATGGCTGAAGCACTGGAACCATTCCGCACGGCGCAACCGGCGCGCCCTGAAGGTGATCCGCAGCCGCTGCCGTATCTGCTCGACAAGCGTGATCAGGACGGCGGCGCCTTCGACATCGAACTGGAAGTGCTGCTGCGCACCGAAGCCATGCGCGAGCAGAAGCTGCCCGCCCATCGCCTGACCCTGAGCAACACCCGCTACATGTACTGGACCGTGGCGCAAATGGTCGCGCACCACAGCGTCAACGGTTGCCAGTTGCAGGCTGGTGACCTGTTTGGTTCGGGCACTTTGTCCGGCCCGGAAAACGGCCAGTTTGGTAGCCTGCTGGAGATTACCGAGGGCGGTAAGAAACCGATCGAACTGGCTTCCGGCGAAGTGCGCAAGTTCCTTGAGGACGGTGACGAAATCATCCTGCGCGCCCGCTGTGCCCGCGAAGGTTTTGCCTCGATCGGCTTCGGCGAATGTCGCGGCACCGTGATCGCGGCACGCTGACAGGAGCGGCTTATGGATCTCTTTGGCTATTACCGTTCCACTTCATCGTACCGGGTGCGAATTGCGCTGGCGTTGAAGGGCCTCGATTACCAGGCGCTGCCGGTCAACCTGATTGCGCCGTCGGGCGGTGAACATCGGCAGCCGGCGTATCTGGCGCTCAATCCCCAAGGCCGGGTGCCGACATTGCGCACCGATGACGGCGCGCTGCTGATTCAATCGCCGGCGATCATCGAGTATCTGGAAGAGCGTTATCCACGGGTGCCGTTGCTGCCGGATGATCTGCTGGCGCGCGCGCAGGTGCGCGGCGTTGCGGCGGTAATCGGCTGCGACGTGCACCCGCTGCACAACGTCAGCGTGCTCAATCGCCTGCGCCAGTCCGGGCAGGATGAAACGCAGGTAATGGAGTGGATCAGTCACTGGATCAGCCAAGGGCTGGCGACAGTGGAGCAGTTGATCGGCGACAGCGGTTTCTGTTTTGGCGAATGGCCGTGTGTGGCGGATGTGTATCTGATTCCGCAGTTGTATGCCGCAGAACGGTTCAATGTTTCGCTGGAGGCTTACCCGAAAATCCGCCGCGTTGCTGCGCTCGCTTTGGAACATCCAGCGTTCATCAAGGCCCATCCCGCCAACCAACCAGATACCCCTAAATGATCGCTCCCACGCGGAGCGTGGGAACGATCAATAAAAACAAAAACAGGTACTTGCGATGCATAACCAGATTGCCAGCTTCCGTGCGGCGCTCGACGCCCGGCCTGTGTCCCGTTATCAGTGGTTGCTGTTGATTCTGCTGGCGTTGCTGCTGGTCACCGACGGTTATGACGCCCAGGTGCTCGGTTATGTAGTGCCGGCGCTGGCCCAAGACTGGGGGCTGGAAAAATCCGTGTTCGGGCCGGTTTTCAGCGCCAACCTGCTCGGCCTGACCCTCGGTTCTCTCGCGGTTACGCCGCTGGCTGACCGCTTCGGTGTGCGTCGCATTCTGCTTGCCTGCGTATTGATCTACGCCACGCTGACGGTGCTGATGGTTTTCGCCGATTCGCTGAACACGCTGATGATCGCGCGATTCATCTGCGGCATCGGCATGGGCGGCGCGATGCCCAGCGCCATGGCCTTGATGTCGGAATATTCACCACCGCGTCTGCGTACGTTAATGGTGACGCTGGCTGCCTGTGGTTTCTCGTTCGGTGGGGCGGCGGGCGGTTTTGTTGCCGCCGGTTTCATCGATCAGTTCGGCTGGCAGGCTGTGTTCCTCGCTGGCGGCGTGACGCCGTTGCTGCTGTTCCCGTTTCTCTGGTGGATGTTGCCGGAATCGCTGCCGCGTTTGCTGCGTGATGCACCGCCGTATGCACGGCTGCGCAAAGTCAGCGCGCGGATGTTGCCGGACTGGCAGCCACCGCTGGCCAGCGTCGAGCAGAACGAGCGTGAGCAGGGCAGCAAACTGACCGTGGTCGAGTTGTTTCGCAACGGCTACGCGCGGCCAACCTTGTTGATCTGGGCGACGTTTTTTGTCAGCCTGATTCTGTTGTATTTCATGATCAGCTGGCTGCCAACGCTGCTGCTGGAAAGCGGATTGAAACTCAACGAAGCCAATCTCGTGACGTCGATGTTCCTGTTCGCCGGGACCCTTGGCGCGATCTGTATGGCCTGGTTCGCCGACCGTTTGCAACGCAAGGTGCGCCTGTTGTCCGGCGTACTGGCAGGGGCGGCGCTGTGCACGATTCTGCTCGGCCTCAACCACGACGATCCGCGTTTTCTGGTGGCCTGTGTGTTTGCCGCCGGGTTCTGCATCATCGGCGGGCAACTGACGCTGAATGCCTTTGCCAGCAATTTCTACCCGGCCCATGTGCGCGCCACGGGCACCGGATGGGCATTGGGCGTGGGACGTTTCGGTTCGATCCTCGGCCCGCTGTTCGGCAGCCTGCTGCTGGCAATGCATATACCGGTGGCGCAGATTTTCTTCTTCTGCGCGATCCCGGCGGTGATTGCCGCACTGCTGATCATTCAGGTGCGCTCGCCCACTGATGCCTCCCGAGCCACCGTGGGAGCGAGCCTGCTCGCGAAGAACGATAACGCGGTTTGACCGGAGACCGAGGTGCCTGCTTCGCGAGCAGGCTCGCTCCCACACAGGTTTGTGTGGGCCTCAAGGATGGGGGCAGCCCGCGGAAGGTAGTTAATGCACGACGGAGTTGGGCGGCAGATGGCCGAGGCGTTCGGTCAGGCGCAGCCGCTGGATCGGGTCTTCGCTGAGCAATAACGCATGCTCCAGATCGAAGCGCTCAGCGTTCGGGCAGTCCAGCCGTTGATACAGACTGGCCCGGGCCATGTAATCGGAGGCCTTCGCATCACCCAGTTCGAGCACTCGTTCTGCGTCGATCAGCGCGGCGATGTGATCGTCGTGGGTCAGATGCAATTGGCGCAGGTTGCGTGACAGACGCTGCAGCATCTGCGCTGGCGTGGCCGTCAGCAGATGCTCGGCGCTGAGCTGCATGTTCGGCCCGTATTGGCGTTGCAACAGTTCGCGACAGTCGTTGGGATACAAGCGTCGACCGCCGCAAGGGTCGAGCAAGTGGTCGGCGCCGGGTACCCGCAACAGGAAATGCCCGGGGAAGTTGACCCCGACCAAAGGAATCTCGAGGCCATGGGCCAGTTCCAGTGCGATCAACGCCAATGCCAACGGCTGACCGCGCTGGGTGTGCAACACGCGGTGCAGCAGCGCCGCCTGCGGGCGCAGCGGCAGGAAATCATCCTGTGCGAAACCGAGATCGACCATGCGCCGCAACAGCGGTTGCGCCAGTTCGCTGACCGGCAGCATCGGCAGGCCATAGCTGACGCGTAGTTGCAGATCCTTGAAGGTGCGCAACCATGCCTCGGGCTCGAGGGTTTTGTCGTGCTCGGCACTTATCCACAGCGCAGCTTCCAGCAGGGCTGGCGGTGAACGATGCAGGCATTCGAAAAAGCGTTGGCGCGCACTCATCAAAATCTCCCTCCAATGCCTCGTTTTAGCCCCGTCCGGGTTGTTCGTCCAGTGCCGGGCGCGTTGAGCGCGAGTTATAGCGGCGCAACATTGTCCGCTCGGCGGCTCATGCTGGTGCGCGCCAGCAATTTTCAGGGGCAAGCCTATACTGGCGTTCTACAAGAAGTGATTCGGGAGCCTGTCGATGTTCGCTCTCATGCAAAGCACTCGCCTGGAATCGCTGCACTTGAGCGTGGACCCGGTCACCGGGTTGAAGGCGGTCATTGCCATTCATGACAGTCGCCTGGGGCCAGCCCTGGGCGGCTGCCGTTACCTTGCCTATCCCAACGACGAATCTGCGGTCGAGGACGCCATTCGCCTGGCGCAAAACATGAGCTACAAAGCGGCGCTCGCCGGCCTTGCGCAGGGCGGCGGGGTGGCGGTGATCGTGCGCCCGGCCCATGTCGAGAATCGCGCCGCGTTGTTCGAGGCTTTCGGCCGTTGCATCGAGCAGCTCGACGGTCGCTACATCACCGCCATCGACAGCGGCACTTCAGTGGCGGACATGGACTGCATTGCTCAACAGACGCGGCATGTCACCAGCACCACCTCGGCAGGCGATCCGGCACCGCACGCGGCCATGGGCGTGTTCACCGGCATTCGCGCCACGGCGATGGCGCGTCTGGGCAGCGACAACCTCGAAGGCCTGCGCATCGCGATTCAGGGGCTTGGCAACGTCGGTTATGCACTGGCCGAGCAACTGCACGCTGCCGGCGCCGAGTTGCTGGTCAGTGACATCGACCACGGCAAGGTGCAACTGGCGATGGAGCAGCTCAATGCTCACCCGATCGCCAACGACGCATTGCTCAGCACGCCGTGCGACATTCTCGCGCCTTGTGGGTTGGGCGGGGTGCTTAATAGTCACACCGTTTCACAGCTGCGCTGTTCCGCTGTGGCCGGTTCGGCGAACAATCAACTTTCCCATCTGGATGTGGCGGATCAACTGGAACGGCGCGGGATTCTTTATGCGCCGGATTATGTGATCAATGCCGGCGGGCTTATTTACGTTTCGCTTAAACATCGTGGCGAGGAGTTGCCGACCATCACGGCACATCTGTCGAAGATCAGTTCGCGGCTCACGGAGGTCTTCGCTCACGCGCAGGCGGAAAAACGTTCGCCGGCGCGGGTGGCGGATGAGTTGGCGGAAAAGGTTTTGTATCGCTGAAAGCAAAAGATCGCAGCCTTCGGCAGCTCCTACACTCGGAATGTGGGAGCTGCCGAAGGCTGCGATCTTTTTGATTACTTCGGCGCTTTCGCTGCTTTGGCGGGCTTCGCCGGCGCCTCGTCAGGTTCTGCCGCTTCAGCTTTTTCGACAGGCTCGGCCGGCGCATTGATCAGCTCCGACAGCGCATCGGGCTGGCTCTTGAATGCCCGGGCGAACACATCACGATTCTTCGCCATGTAGATCCCGGCTTCTTCCACTTGCTGTTCGGTCAGGGACGGAACGGCTTTTTGCAGCACATCGGCCAGATATTCGGCCAGTTCGAGCATTTTGTCATGACGATCAGCTTCGGCTTTATCCATGAACAAGCGCTCCAGATCTCGGCTGCTGCGGTATACCACTTCGACGGCCATTCACCACCTCACATGCCTTCACGTTAAGTTGTCTTGACGACTACTGTATCCATATACAGCGAAAAGGATAAGCGAATCCCTGCGCCATGGGTAGTGGCTTTTCAATGTAGACCGGATTTGGCGTTTGTCAGGGGACGGGGTGGCTGCTATTCGCGAGCAGGCTCGCTCCCACAGAAACTCCAGCGGTGCGACCAAACGCCACGGCGCGGGATTTGCGGCGGATCGCCATGATGCGTGGCCCTGAACCTGCATGAAAACCGTTGCAACAAGGCGCGCGCGCAAAACCGTCACGTGCGATACGCATCATCCGCCCGAAACGGGCTAAGGAAACTCATCGTGAAAATAAACTGGGCCGAGAAACTGCGGCGTAACGTGCATCAACTGGCCGAGTCCCTGGGCAACCTGTTCGTCGAAACCTTCCACTATCTGGCGCTGTTCGCCATCGGTGCGGTGACGGCGTGGGCGGCGGTGATGGAGTTTCTCGGCATGCTCGAAGTCGGGCACATCAAGATCGATGACATCCTGTTGCTGTTCATCTATCTGGAACTGGGCGCGATGGTCGGGATTTATTTCAAGACCAACCACATGCCGGTGCGCTTTCTGATCTACGTGGCGATCACTGCACTGACGCGCCTGCTGATCTCCAACGTCTCGCACCACAACCCGCCGGACATGGGCATCATCTACCTGTGCGGCGGCATTTTGCTGCTGGCGTTTGCGATCCTGGTGGTGCGTTACGCTTCGTCGCAATTCCCTTCGGTGAAGATCGAGAACCCGCAGCGCAAGATCGGTACGGGCTCCAGCGAACATCCGGAAGTGGAGAAGGGCGAGCTCTAAAGGCCCGCCGCCTGGCCGGGCTGACCTTTGACCCGTGGCGGTGGCGGGGTCAGTCCGACGCCGCTGGTCATGGCTTCGAGAATCGACATGGCGCTGTGGCCCTGTTCGATGGCGATACCGAACTGGATGCTTTGTACCAGCCGTTTCAAACGCTCGGGATCATTGCGCTGTTCGGCACTGATCATGCGCTTGGCCACGATGCGGCCGGCGTTGGACAGCGTCAGCATGATGCTGCCGTCCAGGCCCTGAATGCTCAGATTGATCTGATAGTCCGGCGCGAAGGCATCGGTAATGATTTGAAATGGGTTGTCCATGATGCGTCACCGCCTGATTGAACGTGCAGTTGTTGACCGGCCATGATCCGATTTGGTTCGCAACACCAGACCACTGGCATCTCGTTCGCTGAGGTTTGCAATGTCCGTTTGCCTCAAGGGTGATGTAGCAAGGGGCATGCCGGAAAAATTGTCGAACAATAAACACGGCAAAAAAAACGGCGAGCCTCGGGGCTCGCCGTTTTTTGTGGCGCGTTTTCAGGGCAGAAATGAGCCGATGATCGCTGACAGTGCAGTCAGGCCGATCAGCACTCCACCCAGTTCACCGCCAGCCCGCCGCGCGAGGTTTCCTTGTATTTGTCGTGCATGTCGGCGCCGGTGTCGCGCATGGTGCGGATCACCCGGTCGAGGGAAATGAAGTGATTGCCGTCGCCGCGCAGGGCCATTTGCGTGGCGTTGATCGCCTTCACCGCCGCGATGGCATTGCGCTCGATGCACGGCACTTGCACCAGGCCACCGACCGGATCGCAGGTCAGGCCGAGGTTGTGTTCCAGGCCGATTTCGGCAGCGTTCTCCAGTTGCTCCGGTGTCGCGCCGAGGACATCGGCCAGGCCGGCGGCGGCCATTGCGCAAGCCGAACCGACTTCGCCCTGACAGCCAACTTCGGCGCCGGAGATGGAGGCGTTTTTCTTGCACAAAATGCCGACAGCGGCTGCGCCGAGAAAGAACGCGACGACATCATCGTCAGACGCATCCGGATTGAATTTCATGTAGTAGTGCAGAACGGCCGGAATGATCCCGGCGGCACCATTGGTCGGCGCGGTGACCATGCGCCCACCGGCCGCGTTTTCTTCGTTGACGGCGAGGGCGAACAGGTTGACCCATTCCATCGCCGACAGGGTCGAGCTGATCACATTCGGTTTGCCGATTTCCAACAGGCTGCGATGCAGTTTCGCCGCGCGACGCGGTACTTTCAGACCGCCGGGCAGGATGCCTTCGTGGTGCAAACCTTGTTCGACGCACTCGCGCATCACTGACCAGATGTGCAACAGGCCCTGACGGATTTCGGCATCGCTGCGCCAGGTGCGCTCGTTGGCCATCATCAGTTCGGACACGCGCAGATTGTGTTGTTTGCACAGGGCGAGCAGTTCGGCGGCGCTGGAAAAATCGTAGGGCAACACCACGTCGCTGATTGGCGCCACACCAGACTCGGCTTCAGCCGCTTCGACGATGAAACCGCCGCCCACCGAGTAATAGGTTTGCGCGAACAGCTCGGCGCTTTCGCCAAAGGCGCTCAGCGACATGGCGTTGGGGTGGTAGGGCAGGCTCTCGTCGAGCAGCAGCAGATCGCTCTGCCAGTCAAAAGCAATTGAACGTTGACCGGCGAGGGACAGTTGCCCGGTTTCGCGCAGTTGCTGGATGCGTGGCTCGATGGTCGAAGGATCGATGCTGTCCGGCCATTCGCCCATCAGGCCCATGACCGTTGCGCGGTCAGTGGCGTGGCCGACGCCGGTGGCAGAGAGCGAACCGTAAAGGCGGATCTGCACACGTCGCACATCATTGAGCAGATGCTGATCGATCAGAGCCTGGGCAAAGGTCGCCGCTGCACGCATCGGACCGACGGTATGGGAACTGGACGGGCCGATGCCCACCTTGAATAGATCGAAAACACTGATAGCCATGCTAAACCCTTACAAGCAATGGAGTAGGAATCGCTGCCATTTTTTGTCGGACAAGCGCAATGTCGGCGATACTGCCTGCCTCGGTTCGAGGTGACCAACGAAACCTCCTAAGACAGCCTTTAGCAGGACTAAACAATGAGTCGTCAATTGCATGCCCAGACCTATGTCTGGCTGCAGGTATTTGCCTGTGCCGCGCGGCACCTGTCGTTCACCCGTTGTGCCGAAGAGCTGCACATCACCCCGGGCGCGGTCAGCCAGCAGATTCGCCAATTGGAAGAGCGCTTGGGCTTTCGCCTGTTTCATCGGCGCGCGCGTGGCGTTGAGTTGAGTGCACAGGGGCAGCGGCTGGCGATTACCGTCAATGAAGCGTACGGCAGCATCGATGCGGAGTTGCGCCGGCTGGACGCCGGGATGATCAGCGGGACTCTGCGGTTGCGCTCGATCCCGTCGTTTCTCGGCAAGTGGCTGACCCCGCGCCTGCCGCGCTTGCAGCAACGCTTTCCGGATATCCAGTTGCGCCTGGTGGCCGAGGACAGCAGCGTGCCCTTGCATGAGGGCGATTTCGATCTGGCCATCGACCTCAACGATGGCAGTTATCCCGGATTGTTATCCACAGCCTTGCTCGACGAGCAGATATTTCCGGTGTGCGCGCCGAGCCTGTTGCGTGGGCGCCCGCCGTTGCACGGGCCGGCCGATCTGGTGCATTTCCCGTTGCTGCACGACATCACCGCCTGGCGTGGCAGTTACGAATACGCGGAATGGGAGTTCTACCTGAACGCGATCGGCTTCGAAGGCGCCGATGTGCGACGCGGCCACACCTTCAATCGCAATCACCTGACCATCGAAGCGGCGATTGCCGGCATGGGCGTGGCGATTGCCCGGCGCACGTTGCTCAACGATGAGCTGGAGCGCGGCACGTTGATCGTGCCGTTCGGCTTGTCGGTGCCCAACCATAAACGCTATGTGCTGCTGTATGCACCGGGGGCGTTGAGCCATCCGGGCGTGCGCGCTGTGCATGATTGGCTGGTGGAGGAGGCGGGAATTTTCCGCAGTCTGCACCCGCTGAACGAGCAGCAGATGTGAGCAGATTTTTCTGCGGAGCGGGTCGACCCAACTCCCGACATTAACAGCGCCTCGCTCGGTTGTCCGGCTTTTTTTGCGAATGAATATTTTTCTTTTTTCAGGGGTTGAAATGTTCGCCGCTCGGGCCGATTGTTGTAACCAGGAGGTCAGGAAATTCACTTCAAGGCCTCCAGCGAGCTAGCTGAAATAAGGGATGAACTATGCAAATCCAAGTCAACAGCGATAACCATATTCAAAGCAGTAAGCGACTGGAGGAGTGGGTACGTACAACTATTGAGAGCACGCTCGACCGTTATGAAGAAGACCTGACCCGTGTCGAAGTCCACCTGAGCGACGAGAACGGCGAGAAACCAGGTCCCCATGACTTGCGCTGCCAACTGGAAGCGCGGCCAAAAGGCCACCAACCGATTTCCGTGACCCACAAAGCCGATTCGCTGGAACAGGCGATCGACGGTGCTGCCGAGAAACTCGAGCACAAACTGGATCATCTGTTCGGCAAACTGCGAGGTAAACCACGCGCCGCTGTAGTGCCATTTACCGGCAAGGCCAACGACAAGCTGTTGGCGGAAGAATTTGACGAGAATGAACAGGCAGCGATCAACAGTTGATGCGCTGATTTCACAAGTGACTAAGGAGAACGGGCCTGCTGATGCAGGCCCGTTTTTTTTTGTTCGAGGTGTTGGTTGTTTCGCGGCAGGGTTGGAGATCGTAGCCCCTCACCCCAGCCCTCTCCCGAGGGAGAGGGAGCCGATTCCGGTTGTTTTCAGGTCCAGCGTTCGGCTCGATATTGCAGGCGAGCGTAAATCGTAAATATACCTCGGTCAGTCCCCTCTCCCTCTGGGAGAGGGTTAGGGTGAGGGGCTTTTGATCTTCAATGGGCTGCGGTCAGAACGCCACCGACGTCTGCACATAAACCGTCCGCGGCTCTCCCACGTACTTGCCCTTGTTGTTGTCATCGAACGAGCGTGTGAAGTACTGCGTGTTGAAGATGTTCTTCACGCCCACCGCCACATTCAAATCCGACAGTTGCGGTCCGAAGTCATACCCGGCGCGGCTGCTGAACAGCATGTAGCCGGGGATCTTGCCGGTGCTGCCATCGGCGCTTTCCTTCGAAGTGTTGGCATTGTCGGCGAACTGGTCGCTCTGGAAGCTGCTGTCCAGATTCAGCTTCCATGGCCCTTCGGTATAACCGACGCCAATCGTGCCTTTGTGCTTGGAGGAAAACGGCACGCGGTTGCCTTTGTTCGGCCCGTCCTCGCGGATGGTGGCGTCGACATAGGCATAACTGGCGTAGACATCGAAACCGGCCAGCGCCGGGCTCAAGTCATCCAGCGCGTAATTGACGCTGGTCTCGATGCCCTGATGGCGGGTTTCGCCGCGAGCGATCACCGAGTCGTTGGTCTGGTTGCTTTCGTACTGGTTGTCGAAGTTGATCAGGAATGCGCCGATCTCCGCGCGCAGGGCACCGTTGTCGTAGCGCGTGCCGAGTTCCCAGGTGCGGGCCTTTTCCGGTTTCACTTCGCCGCTGCTCACGCGGTTGGGCATCTGGCTGTATTGCACGCTGCCGAACGAGCCTTCGGTGTTGGCATACAGGTTCCAGCTGTCGGTGAGGTGATAAAGCACGTTCAGCGCCGGCAGCGCGGTGTTGTAGTCGCCCTTGTATTTGACGTTGGTCAGGTTGTTGGTCTGTTGCGACTCGATCATCTCGTAGCGCACGCCCGGAGTGATGGTCCATTTGCCGATGTCGATGCGGTCATCGACGAAGAACGCGTTGGCCTCGGTACCACCGCGAGTGTCGCGGTCGTTGCGGCTGCTGGTGGTCGGGTATTCGTTGGCGCTGATCGGCGTGCGATAACGCAGTTCGTGGCCGGCCTCGTTGATGTAGCGGTAGCCGACGCCGACTTCGTGGCTGCTCGGACCGAGATCGAAGCCCTGGGCGAAACGGGTTTCCAGACCACGTACCCAATACTCGCGGGGCGACAGCGAAAGGAATGTGCCCTGATCCAGATAACCGCTGCGCAGGGTTTTGGTGAAGAAGGTGTTGGCGGTGAATTCGCGGCGATCTTCCTGATAGCGATAGCCGAAGTTGAACATCGTGCGGCGCCCCCAGAACTGGTCTTTCGGCCGCGTCGATTGATACGGATCGGCATCGTAATCGGCGACGTTGAGACCGCCAGGCATGTCGGCCTTGCCCTCGTAATACTGGGCCATGGCGTTGAAGCTGTTGGCCTCGTCGAGCTGGTACTTGCCCTTGAGGATCAGGTCGTCGATCTCGGTATCGCTGTGTTCGCGCCAGTCACCGCCACGGGTGCCGGAGTACAACAGCGCACCACCGAGGCCGTTGGCGTTGGTGCCGCCGGCCAGCAGATTGGCGCTGGTCTTGAAACCGTCGTGGCTCGACGATGGGCTGGTTTCAGTCTGGAAACCACCCTTGACCGTTGGCTCGTCGGGAATCGCCCGGGTCACGAAGTTGACCACGCCGCCGACGTTCTGCGGGCCATAACGCACCGCACCGCCGCCGCGCACCACGTCCACCGCATCCATGTTGCCCATGCTGATCGGCGCGAACGACAACTGCGGCTGACCATACGGCGCGAACGGCACCGGGATGCCATCCATCAATACTGTCGAGCGCGCGGCCAGGCGTGGATTCAGACCACGAATGCCGAAGTTCAGCGCCATGTCGTGGCTGCCGGTGCCGTTGTTCTCCGGCGCATTCACACCGGGGATGCGGTTGAGCACATCGCGGGCCTGGGTCGCGCCCTGGCGTTCGAATTCTTCGCGGCGGATCACATCACGCGCCCCGGGGTGTTCGAAGACATTGATCTGCGCCGCATCGCCGAGCCAGTCGCCGACTACGGTCGAGGTGCCCAGCTCCAGCGCCGCGTCAGCCAGCGGTTGCAGGCTGAAGGCATTGTCGCCTTCGGCGCGGGCTTGCAGGCCGGTGCCTTCGAGCAGGGCATCGAGGCCTTTTTGCGTCGTGTAATTGCCCTCCAGACCCCGGCTCTGCACACCGCTGGTGACTTGCGAGCCGAAGGAAATCAGCACGCCGGCTTCACGGCCAAACTGGTTCAGCGCGGTTTCCAGCGACGCCGGGGCGATGTGATAAACCTTGGCTTCGGCACCCAACGCGGCGGGCAGGGCGGTGAAACTCAGGCTGGCGCCGAGCAGAAGATTGCGCAGGCTGCGGGCCAGTGGCGTGAGGCGGGTGGACTGCATGTGGATGATCCTGAGAAGGTGGAATCAAGGGGGCTTTCCTTCTCTGTCACGCCAGATCTGAAAAACGGCTCATGGTTTTGGCGTTTTTTTTACACCCGCGCTTCGACGCTCACCCAATAACGGGTAAAGCGCTTCACTCTGACCGGCAGACTGACCTGCAACAGGTCAAGAATCCGCTCGCTGTCATCCAGTGGATACGTTCCGGAAATCAGCAGATCGGCAACCTGGCTGTCGCACCGCAGCTGCCCGCGCCGGTAGCGGCCAAGCTCTTCGAGGAAATCACCGAGGCGCATATGAGCGGCGACCAGCATGCCGTCAGTCCACGCACCACTGTTGGCGTCCAGTGGTTTGGCCGCGCTGACGGAGCTGGCAGTAAAACTCAACTGCCGCGCGACCGGCAGCAGCAGGGGCGCGCGCTGGTTGGCGATGAGTTCGACTCGTCCTTCAAACAGCGCGATCTGCGTGCGCTCGGCAAACTGCCGCACATTGAGGCGCGCACCTTGGGTTTTCAGCACGCCGTGTGCCGTGCGGATCTCGAACGGATTTGCAGCGCTCAACAGCATTTCGCCCTCGAGCAGACCAATCAACCGCTGCGCACCGTCAACATCAACCGAGCTGGCGGTATTGAGCTGTAACGAATCGGCACCGCCCAGGCCGATCTCGCGCCGCTGGCCGACCGGCGTGCGGTAATCGGCGAGCAGCGACGGCAACGGCGTGTGCTCGCGCATGCCCCAGGTCGCCGCTGAGCCGGCACCGAGAATCAGCAACATTTTCAGCGCCTGACGGCGGCTGCCGGACTTCGGTCCGTTCAACGCCGCGTGGGCCAACGGCGACGAAACGCCGCGCAAACGCTGATTGACTCGTTGCATGTGTTCCCACGCCCGGCGGTGTTCGCTGTGTGCATCCAGCCATTGTTGCCAGGCCTGTTGCTGGCGCGGGGTCAGCGTGCCCTGCTGTATTTCCAGCAGCCAGTGCACCGCCTGTTCGGCGACCTGCGCGGAGAAGTCCGGGGTGCGATTCATAAAGCGAAATAGCAGCGCATGGCCGCTTTGTTCAAATGGCGTTTGACCGTGGCCACTGAGATGCCCAGTTCTGCGGCGATCTGTGGATAAGTCAGACCATCGACCTGCGCGAGCAGAAAGGCGCGTTTGACCTGGCGCGGCAAGCCGTCGAGCAGCTCATCGAGCTCGATCAACGTCTGCAGGATGATCGCTTTGTGCTCTTCCGACGGCGCGACCATTTCCGGCATTTGCGCCAGCGTCTCGAGGTAGGCGCGTTCCACATCTTGGCGCCGGTAATGATTGAACAGCACGCGCTTGGCCAGCGTAGTGAGAAAGGCGCGCGGTTCGATGATCACCGGTGGCTCGCGAGCGGTCAGCACCTTGATGAACGTGTCCTGAGCCAGATCCGCCGCGCTGTCGGGGCAGCCGAGCTTGCGCCGCAACCAGCCAGTGAGCCAGCTGTGATGAGCATGGTAGAGCGATTCGACGGGATGGGCGGGCGGCAACGAAATGACTCCGGACGCAAAATTTGCGTAGAGAACGTGCATTAGAGAACAAGAACGGTTCGCATTGTAGAGGCTGGCGACAGTGTCCGGCAATCAGATGCTTTTGCGTATGAGAATATTTATCATTAATATTGCTCGCCTGTAGATTCGGCTTGTCGGCCGAACGTTTTTCGTTTCAGGGTCGAAACATGAAAGGCAAACTCGCCACCCTTCCCATGTCCTATCGTCTGGCCGTCACTTCGCGAGTGCTGGCGGCGATTTTCGGCGGCTATCTGGTCGCGGCGCTGGCCAGTGTCGCCCTGACGTTGTGGCTGCCGCTGAACCGCGCCGAAGCGGTGGTCACCGGCATGACTGTGTCCTTTCTGGTCTATCTGGTCGCGGTGCTCTGGTGTTTTGCCTGCCGCAGCGCGTGGTCGGCGTGGGTCGGCCTGTTGGTGCCGAGCGTGATTCTCGCCACCGTTTCCGGTGCCGCGCGCGGTCTGGGGCTGGCATGAAAGAGGGCTTCCGGCAGGCGATGGCCTGGCTGCACACCTGGGCCGGGCTGGTGTTCGGCTGGTTGCTGTTCGCGATTTTTTTCACCGGCACGCTCGCTTATTTCAAAGATGAAATCAGCCACTGGATGCAGCCGGAAATCGCTGCACATTCGCTTGATAGCGAAGCGAGCCTGGCGCTGGCGCAAGATTATCTGCAACAACACGCCGCCGGCGCCTCGCGCTGGCTGATCGATTTGCCCGATGCCCGCGACCCCGGCCTGACGGTGCGCTGGCAACAGGCGCCGGGCAACCCCGGCGAGCGCGGCCGCTTCGAATCCCGAACCCTCGACGCTCAGACCGGGGCCGAGGTGCAGGGCCGCGAAAGCATGGGCGGCGAGTTCTTTTATCGCTTCCATTTCCAGTTGCAGATGCCTTACCCGTGGGGGCGCTGGCTGGCGACCCTCGCCGCGATGGTGATGTTCGTTGCGTTGATCAGCGGCATCATCACCCACAAGAAAATCTTCAAGGACTTCTTCACCTTCCGCCCGCGCAAGGGCCAGCGTTCCTGGCTCGACGGGCATAACGCCGTGGGCGTGCTGGTGCTGCCGTTTCATTTGATGATCACTTACAGCAGCCTGGTGATTTTCATGTCGATGGTCATGCCGGCCAGCATCGTTGCCTCTTACGGCAGCGACGTGCGCAAGTTCTACGACGAAGTCTTTCCCGCCTCGAAGACGCCCGAGCGCGCCGATGTCGCCGCACCGCTGACCGCCATGGCGCCGCTACTGGCCAATGCCAGCGAGCAGTGGTCGGGCGGCCACACCGCGCGCCTGTCGGTGAGCAATCCGGGCGATGCCAGCGCCACGGTGGTGCTGTCCCGCGCGGGCGATCGGGTGGTGCATGATTTCGGCCGGGCGGTCACCTTCAATGGCGTCACCGGGCAGCTTCTGAGCAGTACACCCGATCAACCCATGGCGATGGCGGTGGGTGGCGCGTTTTACGGTTTGCACATGGGCCATTTCGCCGGGCCGCTGTTGCGCTGGATGTATTTCATTTGCGGACTGGCCGGCACGGCGATGATTGGCACCGGGCTGGTGATCTGGCTCGGCAAGCGGCAGCTCAAGCACGTAAAAAGCGCGGCGTTGCCCTTCGAATTGCGCCTGGTTGAGGTGCTGAATATCGCCAGCATGGCCGGCCTGGTATCGGCGGTGGCGGTGTTCTTTCTGGCCAATCGACTGCTGCCGGTGAGTCTGGCGGGGCGGGCCGATTGGGAAGTGAATGCGTTTTTTATTGCCTGGGGGCTTAGCCTGTTGCACGCGGTATTGCGTCCAGGGCGCAAGGCGTGGATCGAACAGCTGACGCTCGGCGCTGCGCTGTTTATCGCGGTGCCGCTGATCAATGCGCTGACCACACCGTGGAATCTTGGCGCCAGCCTGATGCAGCGCGACTGGGCACTGGCCGGATTTGATCTGACGTGTCTGGCGACGGGGCTTTTTCTCGGCTGGGCTGCGCGCAAGATGCAGCGTACGGGCGACTCCGTCAGCGTTCGCAACGCAAGTCCTTCGCCTCGCTCGATCACAGTCGAACAGGGGGCCAACTGATGCTGCTGGTCCTGTTGCTCACCTATGCCGGCTTCACCGCGTTGTGCCTGTCGATGCCACGTCATCACGCCGAATTGCTCGGCGCCAGACCGTCGACGCGCCGCCGTCAGGGTCTGGCGTTGGCGGGATGGCTGTTGCTGGCGCTTTCGCTGTGGGCGGCGGTGGCGGCCGGCGGCTGGAGTTTCGGTCTGGTCGACTGGTTCGCGGTGCTGATGCTCAGCGCTTTGGCATTGGTGCTGTTGCTGCCGTATCGCCCGCGTCTGGCCATGGCCCTGGCCGGGTTGAGCCTGCTGGCGAGCCCGGTCGCCGCCTGGGCGCAGTGCTGAAGTGCTGATCGGTCTGCCGCCGGAATCGCGTGACGATGAAGCGCGTGGCGCGCGTGCGCATTTTCTTCAGGTGTTTCTGTCCCAGCGTGCGCAAATGGAGGCGCTGGTGAATCGGCGCGTCGGTTGTCGGGCGACCGCGGCGGATCTGGTCCAGGATCTGTTTTTGCGCTTCTGGCGGCGGCCGCTGGTCCAGGTCGAAGAGCTCAGCACTTATCTGCTGCGCTGCGCCGGCAATATCGCCATCGATCATTTGCGCAGCGAAGGCACGCGCACGCGGGTCAACGAAGGCTGGCAGCCGGACGAACCCGACAGCCATGGCAGTGAGCCTCAGGCTGCGCTGGAAGCGGGCAACGATCTGCGCCATGTCGAGGCGGCATTGCGCGCCTTGCCCGAGCGTACCCGGCAGATCTTTCTGCTCAATCGCATTCACGGGCGCAAGTACGCCGAGATCGCCAAGGCCATGGGCCTGTCCCAAAGTGCCGTGGAAAAACATATGATGCGCGCCCTCGAGGCCTGCAAGGCCAGCCTGCGCGACCCCGCGCCACGCCTGCCAGGGAAAGCACCGTGAAGCCATCAAACCCGATCACGCCGACACCGGCCCAGGAACAGGCCGCGCTGGCCTGGCTGAGCCTGTTGCACGACCGCCCGAGCACTGGCGATCAGCTGACCTTCAGCCAATGGCTGCGCGCCGATCCGGCCCATGCCCAAGCGTATGCGCAGGCGCAGGTGATCTGGGAACTCAGCGAAAGCCCCGCGCGCACGCTGGCCGATGAAGATGCGCTCGCGCTGCAAGGTTATCTGCAGGCGATGGACGCCCCGCGTCGCTCGCCGATGTTGCGTTGGTCGGGCGCGCTGGCGCTGGCCGCGTGTCTGCTGTTGATGGTCAGCCTCGGCACGGGGTGGCAGGCGCAGCGCTGGTTCGACGATCTGCGCGCTGATCATGTCTCGGCACCAGGGGAAATTCGCACGGTGACACTGGCCGATCAGTCGCAAGTGACGCTGGATGCCGACAGCGCGATTGTTGTGGATTTCAGTCATGGCCAGCGCCGCGTGAAATTGATCAGAGGCGCTGCTTTCTTCAGCGTCACTCACACCGGCGATCCGTTTGTGGTGGCGGCGGAGCAGGGCGAAGCGCGGGTGCTCGGCACCCAGTTCGAAGTGCGCCGGCAACTCCACGGCGCGCAAGTGACGGTATTGTCCGGACGTGTCGCAGTGACGGCGGATGAGCATGGCCAACAACAGATTCTCACGGCCGGCCAGCAAGTTGCTTATGCCGACGGCACTGCGGAAAAACTGCATGCCGTGGACAGTGAAGCGCAACTGGCCTGGCGTCAGGGTTGGCTGACCTACTACAAGACCACGCTGGCCGATGTCGTCGAGGATCTGCGCCGCTATTACCCGGGGCGGATTGTGCTGCTCAACGATGAGCTGGCGGCGCGCAAGGTCAGCGGCAGCTTTCCGAGCAAGGACCCGCAGGCGGTGCTCAATTCGTTGCAGGGGGTGTTGGGGTTTGAGCAGCATCGGGTGTTGGGGCAGCTGATTATTCTGCGCTGAGGCTGCCGGCCTCTTCGCGAGCAGGCTCGCTCCCACAGGGAACGCATTCCAAAGGTGGGAGCGAGCCTGCTCGCGAAGGCGTCAGCCCAGGCAACAAATCCCCCCGCAAAATATTTTCAAATTAAAGGTGAGGTAACCCCGAGCCCCATCCGTGTAGTGACTGAAACTGCGAGCCATTCGCATCCGTTGCGGTTCTACACAGGTCATTGAGCAATGAAGTCCAGGGCAAAATCCGGTTCGGTCAAACAGTGGTTGGGCATGTCGGCGTTGAGTTTTTCCGCGTTGGCATTGCTGCCGATGAGTATCGCGCTGGCGACAGAAGCGGTGAGCAATCAGGCGCAACAGCAATTCAATTTTGCCCTCGCCGCCAAACCGTTGCCGCAGGCCCTGAGCGACTTCAGCCGTGTGACCGGGCAGAGCGTGGTCTACACCGACGAAGCGCCGTACGGCCTCAATGCTCCGGCAGTCAACGGCCAGATGAGCGCCGAACAGGCCCTGCAACGCCTGCTCGGCAACTCCGGCCTGAGCTTTCGCCGCACCGACAGTCACACGTTGGCGCTGGAGCCGATGCCGACCGCAGGCGCGCTCAATCTCGGCGCCACCACCATCACGTCCACGCGCGACGAATCGATGAGTTATCAGCCACCGGAAACCAGTTCGGTGATGCGCTCATCGGCGTCGCTGCAAGAAATTCCGCAGACGGTCAATGTCATCCCGGCGCAGGTCATTCGCGATCAGGCGCCGCGCAATCTCGACGACGCGCTGGCCAATGTCAGCGGCATCACGCAGGGCAACACCTTGGGCAGTACGCAGGATTCGGTGATGACTCGCGGCTTCGGCGACAACCGCAACGGCTCGATCATGCGCGACGGCATGCCGCTGGTGCAGGGCCGTGGCATGAACGCGACCGTGGATCGCGTCGAAGTGCTCAAGGGCCCGGCCTCGTTGCTCTACGGGATTCAGGATCCGGGTGGTGTGGTCAACCTGGTCAGCAAGAAGCCGGAACTGACCCAGTACAACGCCGTGACCGTGCGCGGGTCGACCTACGGTGACGGCAAGAATGGCAGCGGCGGCGCCTTCGACAGCACCGGGGCGCTGGGCGATTCCGGCTTCGCCTATCGCATGGTCGTCGATCATGAAGACGAAGATTACTGGCGCAACTTCGGCACCCATCGCGAGACGCTGATCGCACCGTCGCTGGCCTGGTACGGCGAGCGCACCAAGCTGCTGTTCGCCTACGAGCACCGCGAATTTCTCACCCCGTTCGACCGTGGCACCTTGATCGATCCGCGCACCAACCATCCGCTGGATATCTCGCGCAAACAGCGTCTCGACGAGCCGTTCAACGACATGGAAGGGCGCTCGGACCTCTACCACTTCGAAGCCGACCATGAACTCAACGACGACTGGAAAGCCCACTTCGGCTACAGCTGGAACCGTGAAACCTACGACGCCAGCCAGGTGCGCGTGACAGCGATCGACACCAACAAAGGCACACTGACGCGCAGCATGGACGGCACGCAAAACGCGATCAGCACCGATCGTTTCACCACCGCCAGCCTCGAAGGCAAAGTGAATGTGCTGGGCATGCAGCATGACTTGGTGTTCGGCGTTGATGATGAATACCGCAAGATCTACCGCGAGGATCTGATCCGGCAGAAAAGCCTGAGCACGTTCAGCTATCTCAACCCGGTCTATGGTCGCGAAGTGATGGGCACTACGGTGAGTGCGCCCGACAGTGCGCAGACCGATAAGCTGCGCAGCGATTCGCTGTTCCTGCAGGATTCGATTCACCTCAACGAGCAGTGGATTCTCGTCGCTGGCGGACGTTTTCAGGAGTACGACCAGTACGCTGGCAAAGGCGTGCCGTTCAAGGCCAACACCGACAGCAATGGGCAGAAGTGGGTACCGCGCGCAGGGCTGGTGTATCGCTACACCGACGCGCTGTCGTTCTACGGCAGCTACACCGAATCGTTCAAACCCAACTCGACCATCGCCCCGCTGAGCGGCAGCAGTACCGTGCTCGACGGTAGCATCGCGCCGGAGGAAGCCAAGTCGTGGGAGCTGGGTGCGCGGCTGGATATGCCCGGCAGCATCACCGGCAATATCGCGTTGTTCGACATCAAGAAACGCAACGTACTGGTGGCCAATTCCGAAGGCCCGACAACGATTTACAGTGCGGCAGGCGAGGTGCGTTCACGCGGGTTGGAAGTTGACCTGAGCGGGCAGCTCAGCGAGCACTGGAACCTGATCGGCAGCTATGCCTACACCGATGCCGAAGTCACCGAAGACCCGGAATACAAAGGCAAGCGCCTGCAAAACGTAGCTAAGAATTCCGGCTCGCTGTCGGCGGTGTATGACTTCGGCAATGTGTTTGGCGGCGATCAGTTGCGTGTCGGGGCGGGCGCGCGGTACGTCGGTGAGCGTGCCGGCAACGCGGTGAATGATTTCGATCTGCCGAGCTACACCGTGGCGGATGCGTTTGCCACTTACGACACGACGGTTGACGGGCAGAAGGTCAAGTTTCAGTTGAACGTGAAGAACCTGTTTGATCGCACCTATTACACCTCGTCGGCGAGCCGCTTCTTTGTGTCGATGGGGGATTCGCGGCAGGTTTCGCTTTCCAGCACTCTGGAGTTTTGAGGCAAGATCAAAAGCCCCTCACCCTAGCCCTCTCCCGGAGGGAGAGGGGACTGACCGTGGGATATTCGAGAGATACACCGACCTGAAAGTAATGCTTGGAATCCATAATCGATGCGATTTTTCAGGTCGATGTACACCGCAAGACACCTCGGTCGGCCCCCTCTCCCTCTGGGAGAGGGCTGGGGTGAGGGGAATGGGGTTACCGCAAAAACGCCTGCCGATACTCGCCCGGCGTCCCGCCCAAAACCTGCCTGAACCGATTAGTAAAATGGCTCGCACTGGCAAACCCGCACGCCAGCGCAATCTCGCCCAAGGGCAACGTCGTCCCGCGCAACAATTCCCGCGCCCGGCTCAAGCGCCGCGCCAGCACATATTGATGTGGCGGCAGGCCGAAGCTCAGGCGAAACATCCGCGCAAAGTGATATTCCGATAGTGCACACAGCCCGGCCAGTTGCCCGAGGCTGATGGCTTCGCTCAACTGATCGTCGATGAACTCCACCAGTTGTCGGCGCTGGTGCGGCGCCAGCCCGCCCTTGAGGCGCAGGCCCTGACGCGCACCGACCTGGCTGAGCAAGGTGTGGCTGATCAATTCATGGGCGAGGCTGCTGGTCAGCAAGCGCTCGGCCGGCTCTTGCCAGTTCAGATTCAGCAATTGCCGGAAGCGCTGCGCCTGCTGCGGATCTTCGAGAAAAGTCTGCTCGCGTAATTGCATCTCGCGCGGTTCGCGATCGAGCAACGTGACGCAACCGAGGGCGAATTGTTCGGCGCTGAAATACAGGTGCGCCAGACGGATATCGCCATTGATCACCCAGCCCGATTCATGATCGGCCGGCAGGATGCACAGCTTGTCCGGCCCGCCTTTGCGGCCCGGCTGGCCACGACGGAATGTGCCGGTGCCGCCGGCGACGTAGCACGACAGCGTGTGATGACTTGGCGCTTCGTATTCCTGGGCATCGTGGTGGTTGGTCCACAAGGCCGCAGACATGCCGTCACCGAGCTCGGCGCTGTGCACAAGGCGTGCATTCGGCGAGCGGTTGAGGGCTTGAAAGACTTGCAGGGTATCGATCGCGGCCATGTTCGGTTCTCTCCAACGCCTTGCATCCTACTCCGTAGACGCCGCCCTGCCAGCCTGCCGCCAGACAAAAGCGCAAGATTGTGCAAGCGTCGAAGGCTGCCCGAGGCAGACACTCAAGGCCTGTTTAAGGAGTGTTTGCCATGAACCTGTCGTTGTACCTGCTGACCGTGCTGATCTGGGGCACCACCTGGATTGCCTTGAAATGGCAATTGGGCGTGGTCGAAATCCCGGTGTCGATTGTCTATCGCTTCGGCCTCGCCGCGTTGGTGCTGTTTGCGTTGTTGCTGCTCAGTCGACGCCTGCAACCGATGAACCGCCGGGGCCACTTGATCTGTGTGGCGCAAGGGCTCTGTCTGTTCTGTGTGAACTTCATGTGCTTTCTGACGGCCAGCCAGTGGATACCCAGCGGTCTGGTGGCGGTGGTGTTTTCTACGGCAACGTTGTGGAACGCGCTGAATGCGCGGGTGTTTTTCGGCCAGCGCATTGCGCGCAATGTACTGATGGGCGGTGCGCTGGGGCTGTCGGGTCTGGGGCTGTTGTTCTGGCCAGAACTGGCCGGGCATCAGGCCAGTCCGCAAACCCTGCTCGGCCTTGGATTGGCGTTATGCGGCACCTTGTGTTTTTCCGCCGGCAATATGCTCTCGAGTCTGCAACAGAAAGCGGGATTGCGACCGCTGACCACCAACGCCTGGGGCATGGCTTACGGCGCGGCGATGCTGACGGTGTGGTGTCTGTTCAAAGGCATCCCCTTCACCATGGACTGGTCGCCGCGATATGTCGGTGCGCTGTTGTATCTGGTGATTCCCGGCTCGGTGATCGGCTTCACTGCGTACCTGACGCTGGTCGGGCGCATGGGCCCGGAGCGAGCGGCTTATTGCACGGTGCTGTTCCCGGTGGTGGCGTTGAACGTGTCGGCGTTTGCCGAAGGTTATCAATGGACCGCACCGGCGCTGGTCGGGCTGGTGTTGGTGATGCTGGGCAACGTGCTGGTGTTTCGTAAACCGAAAGTGCTGTTGTCTGCGGGTCAAGGGAAGTTGGCTTGATAAAGCGAGCGCTGATACTCAGCGCTCAACTTTCAAAGTGATGTAGATCATTACCGGGAAGATGAAGTCGACAATATGTCGCGCCCAGTCCTTGGCATTCCAGGATTGCGAAGTGTCCATGTCGAACCACTCGACGCCGACCGTTTGCAGGCATACGTAGTAGATGAAAATGGCGACCAATATGCCCATGATCGAAAACTTCTTGGCTTCATGGAATGCCGCTGGCGATGCATCGATGTAGCGATACAACTGGTAAGTACCGATCAGGCAAAGCACGGTATAGGTGACTTCCATAGTGATGATGAACCAGTAGATCCGGTGATGGATCATCGGCGAATCGATCGCCCGGTACATGATGTTTTCACTGGCGTTGGTGGTGTCCATGCTCAGGATATGTGCAACGTAAGTGTAGTTGGACTCGTAGTCGGTGAAGTTATGAATCATCACCAGCAAGCCAAAGAAACTTATATAAGCCATCAAGATGACTTTGCTGTAACGAATGAGTTTGTCGGTGGTCAGGGTGTTCACGGGATCAGCTCTCCATCGCAAATAATCAATGAGTTGATAATTTGCGAGAGCTTATATGGCGGTTACTGGGTCTGGCGTTCTTGTTCGGTTGCAAGTTATGTAAGGTGAGGGCCAGCGCAATGTTGCGCTGGCCTTTTTTTTCAGCCGCGCCAGACTTGCGGGTTGACCAGATCCTGCGGCCGTTCGCCGAGGAGGGCGCTGCGCAGGTTGGCCAGGGCGCGATTGGCCATGGCTTCGCGGGTCTCGGTGGTGGCCGAGCCGATGTGCGGCAGGGTCACGGCGTTCTTCAATTGGAACAGCGGCGATTCGGCCAGCGGTTCTTTTTCATAGACGTCCAGCCCGGCGCCACGGATGCGGTTGTTTTGCAGGGCTTCGATCAGTGCCGGTTCGTCGACCACCGGGCCGCGCGAGATGTTGACCAGGATCGCACCCGGCTTCATCAGCGCCAGCTCCCGATGGCTGATCAGGTGGCGGGTCTTGGCGCTGAGTGGCACCACCAGGCAGACGAAATCGGCTTCGGCCAGCAGCTCATCGAGGCTGCGGAACTGTGCGCCGAGTTCCTCTTCCAGTTCGGTCTTGCGGCTGTTGCCGCTGTAGATGATCGGCATGTTGAAGCCGAAGCGCCCGCGTCGGGCGACGGCGGCGCCAATGTTGCCCATGCCGACGATGCCGAGGGTCTTGCCGTGTACATCAGTGCCGAACAGCGGGGCGCCGACGCTGGCTTGCCATTGGCCGGCCTTGGTCCAGGCGTCGAGTTCGGCGACGCGGCGGGCGCTGCTCATGATCAGGGCGAAGGCGAGGTCGGCGGTGCTTTCGGTGAGCACGTCGGGGGTGTTGGTGAGCATGATCCCGCGTTCGTTGAAGTAGTCGAGTTCGTAGTTGTCGTAGCCGACCGAGACGCTCGAGACCACTTCGAGTCTGGTTGCGCTTTCCAGTTGTGCGCGGCCGAGTTTGCGGCCGACGCCGATGAGGCCGTGGGCGTGGGGCAGGGCTTCGTTGAACTGGGCGTTGATGTCACCGGTCTTGGGGTTGGGGACGATGACGTCGAATTCTTCTTGCAGGCGTTCGATCATGGGCGGGGTGATGCGGCTGAAGGCCAGGACTGTTTTTTTCATTGGGCTTGGGCTCGTCGGGGCTTGATTGCAAGCACGCTAACATTTTCTCGCTCGGGTTGTCTTGGCGGCCTCTGGGCCGACCATGCCTTGGTTTGTCTGGTGTGAATATCCGAAGGTTTCGGTGCGGCGGCTGGCGGTTTCGCCTGACGGCGACTTACTTTTTTACAAGCGCCTAAAAAAGTAAGCAAAAAACGCTAGCTCCTACGTTCGGCCCTCGCAGGCTCGGGTCCCTTCGCTCCGGGACTGATCCGGGCGCAGCGGCTCCGGTTTGCTTCGCTGCACCTCCTTCCGCTGTGTCTGGCTGCGCCAGACGGTCGCTGCGCTCCCACGCCCGGATCAATCCCTCCACTCAGCCTTCCGACGTCGCCGGTGGATCAAGATCAAAAGCACTCGAGCTTGCGCTCATTGTTGAGTGGGGCGGCTTCGCCGCGGGCAGCTGCGCTGCTTTGCTTTTCTGTGGAAGTGAGCCTGCTGGCGATAGCGGTTTATCTGACACCTCGAGTTTGAATGTGTCGAGTCCTGGGCGGGCTCCGGCCAATTGATACGCTACCAATTCCATCCTTCTGCACTTTGTCTAGAACCAGATCGTAAGTTTCTTATAGCAAAAAATTTTGTTTTACTGTCATTTCTGTCAGGTGCGATCAGAGTTCAATCATGCAATCTTGTGTCTGCACACTATTTTCCTGTGTGTACCGGATCCATAGAGAGGGAACTTGTCATGCAAAATAAAATTCGGCTCCATTCGAAATCAAAAAAATCAGTATCAGGTTCGGCCAACGTGCTGATTGACAGCCTTCCACCGTTCAATGGCACTGTTTTGAAATTCTTGACTGATGGCAAGGAAGTCCTAGTTAGTGCAAATCAACAATTTGACGAAAAACGGTCGGCGTCGTTGAGCATCAGTTTTCCAGAGTCAATTGACAACAAAGAACATGATTACGTTAAAGACGGCGGTATCGACATTATCTATGTACTGATTGAAAAGGATGACGATGGGGAGACATATACTCCTTACTCAGCTGTTTACGGAAGCGGAAAAGTCACAGTTGCATTCGATTTGGAACGAGGCACATTCCATGCGACGTTCAATTTAAAGGTACAGAACGATCCAACAGAGCCCCAGCTGGGAGCAAACGGTGCGTTCAGAGACGTTCAAGGTCTTGAGCACGTACAGAAGTAACACTCTGTCTTTATCGCCGATTAGTGCTATCGCAACGACGTTGCATTGGGAATTCCGCGTCATCGGAGCGCGGAACTCCCTCCGGGTCTTTGAAAGTCAGGTCGCAACGCGCGCGCCAGCCAGGCTCCCGCTCAACTCATACGCAACCAGTTCCGCCTGATGCGCCGCCAATATCTCCGGCAACGATCCGCGCAAATATTCCACCCAGGTTTTGATCTTCGCATCCAGGTACTGCCGCGACGGGTAGATCGCGTAGAGGTTGAGTTCCTGCGAGCGGTAGTTCGGCATCACGCGCACCAGGGTGCCGTTGCGCAGGCCTTCGATGGCGGCGTAGACCGGTAGCACGCCGACGCCCATGCCGCTGGTGATGGCGGTTTTCATGGCGTCGGCGGAGTTCACCAGGAACGGTGAGCTGTTGATGGTGACCGTTTCCTGGCCGTCCGGGCCGTCGAAGGCCCATTTTTCCAAGGGGATCACCGGGCTGACCAGGCGCAGGCAGGCGTGGTTGAGCAGGTCGCTGGGTTTCTGCGCGGCGCCGTTGGCTTTCACGTAGGCCGGCGAGGCGCAGACGATGCTGTAGGTGATGCCCAGGCGTTGCGAGACGAAGCCGGAATCGGGCAGTTCGCTGGCCAGCACGATGGACACGTCGTAGCCCTCGTCGAGCAGGTCCGGCACGCGGTTGGCCAGGGTCAGGTCGAAGGTCACGTCGGGGTGGGTCTTGCGGTAGCGGGCGATGGCGTCGATGACGAAGTGCTGACCGATGCCAGTCATGGTGTGCACTTTCAGCTGGCCGGCCGGGCGTGCATGGGCGTCGCTGGCTTCCGCTTCGGCTTCTTCGACGTAGGCGAGGATCTGTTCGCAGCGCAGCAGGTAGCGTTTGCCGGCCTCGGTCAGGGCGATGCGCCGGGTCGTGCGATTGAGCAGGCGGGTTTGCAGGTGGGCTTCCAGGTTGGAGACCGCGCGCGAGACGTTGGCGGTAGTGGTGTCCAGTTGCACGGCGGCGGCGGTGAAGCTGCCCGCTTCGGCAACACAACTGAAGGCGCGCATGTTTTGCAAAGTGTCCATGGGGTGCTCTCAAGGGAGATGGCAAATTGTGACACGAAGTTTCAGGGGCTGAGACCCCCGACCAAGGGATTATCTCGTTAACCGTAACAAAGATTCACAGAAATCCCAGCTTATCGCCGCAGAGGCAGCTCCATAGAATTGCGCCGATCCTGTGCAGGCGCTGCCGAAGGCCGCGGTCTTTTGATTTTGTTTTAAGGGAAGCAAGATCAAAAAATCGCAGCCTGCGGCAGCTCCTGCACGGTCCTCGATCTATCCCTCTCTCAGGAATTCGCAGCTGTGCCGCGTCGCATCAACAGAGCGCTTTTGCCGCTCAGTGTTCTGGCTTTCACCCTGGCTCTCGGCGGCTGCATCTCAACTCAAGGCATTGCCCCTCACGGCGAAACGCTTGCGGCCGATTCACTGGCCACCGACGCCGCCATTGCCGAGGCCGCCAAAGACGCCCACTGGCCCAGCGCCCAATGGTGGCAGGCGTTTGGTGACGCGCAACTTGATCGCTGGATCGACCTCGCCGTGCAAGGCAGCCCGAGCATGGCCATGGCCGCTGCGCGGGTGCGTCAGGCCAAGGCTATGGCCGGTGTTGCCGAAGCGGCCGAGGCGTTGCAGATCAATGGCGAGTCGACCCTCAAGCGCCACAACTGGCCGACCGATCAGTTCTACGGCCCCGGCGATCTGGCCAACACCACCACATGGGACAACAACGCCGCGCTCGGCTTCAGTTACGCCCTCGACCTCTGGGGCCGCGAGCGCAATGCCAGTGAACGCGCAGTGGATCTGGCCCATGTGAGCGTGGCCGAGGCGCGCCTGGCGCAACTGGAACTGCAGAACAACATCGTCCGCGCCTACATCGAGCTGTCGCTGCATTACGCCCAGCGCGACATCGTTGCCGCAATGCTCAAACAGCAACAGCAGATTCTCGATCTGGCGCAGAAGCGTTTGAGCGGTGGCATCGGCACGCACTTCGAAGTCAGCCAGGCCGAAACGCCGTTGCCGGAAACCCATCGCCAACTCGATGCGCTGGACGAGGAAATCGCCCTGAACCGCAACCAGATTGCTGCGCTGGCCGGTAAAGGCCCGGGCGCGGCGGCGCAACTGCAACGGCCGACGCTGTCCCTCGCGGCACCGTTGAAGTTGCCCTCGGCATTGCCCGCCGAACTGCTCGGCCAGCGTCCGGACGTGGTCGCCAGTCGCTGGCAAGTGGCGGCGCAGGCGCGCGACATCGATGTCGCCCACGGCGGTTTCTACCCCAACGTCGATCTGGTCGGCAGCCTCGGCTACATGGCCACGGGCGGCGGCGCGCTGGAGTTTCTGACCGGCAAGAAACTCAACTACAACGTCGGCCCGGCGATCTCGTTGCCGATCTTCGACGGCGGTCGACTGCGTGGCGAATTGGGCGAAGCGGCGGCCGGCTATGACATCGCTGTGGCGCACTACAACCAGACCCTGATCAACGCGCTGAAGAACATTTCCGATCAGTTGATCCGCCGCGAGTCGATGGACAAGCAGCAGGAATTCGCTGCCGAATCCGTGGCCGCAGCGCAGAAGACTTACGACATCGCGATGATCGCCTACCAACGTGGCCTCACCGATTACCTCAATGTGCTGAATGCGCAGACCTTGCTGTTCAAACAGCAGCAAGTGCAGCAGCAGGTCCAGGCGGCGCGCTTGAGTGCGCATGCCGAATTGGTGACGGCATTGGGTGGCGGCCTCGGTGCCGGTGATGACGTGCCGACAGCCGAGCAGACCCAAGCCCCGAAAACCCCGGCGCTGCTGCGGTGAACACAGCGTCCATTGTGGGAGCGAGCCTGCTCGCGAAGAGGGCGTATCAGTTAATGAACATGTTGCCTGACACGCTGCTTTCGCGAGCAGGCTCGCTCCCACAGGTTTCGAGTCCGCATTGCATGCCTGAGTATTTTCAATGACCTCCTTGCCCGCCCCCCTGCGCTGGCTCCACTCCCTGGAATGGCGTCGGGGTTTTTTCGACTGGGCACGCAGCGATGGCGTGACCTGGGTGTATATCTTCAAGGTGTTGCTCGCCGCGTTTCTCACCCTGTGGCTGGCGATGCGGCTGGAACTACCGCAACCGCGTACGGCGATGATCACGGTGTTCATCGTCATGCAGCCGCAGAGCGGTCAGGTGTTCGCCAAAAGTTTCTATCGCTTGCTCGGCACGCTGGCCGGGTCGGCGATGATGGTCACGCTGATCGCTTTGTTCGCGCAGAACACGGAGCTGTTTCTCGGCTCGCTGGCGATCTGGGTCGGCATCTGCTCGGCCGGTGCCGCGCGTTGCCGCAACTTTCGCGCCTATGGTTTTGTTCTCGCCGGTTACACCGCAGCGATGGTCGGTCTGCCGGCGCTGGCGCACCCGGACGGCGCCTTTATGGCGGCGGTGTGGCGGGTGCTGGAGATCTCGCTGGGGATTCTCTGTTCGACGCTGATCAGCGCGGCGATTCTGCCGCAGACCGCCAGTGCGGCGATGCGCAACGCCTTGTATCAGCGCTTCGGTGTGTTCGCCTTGTTCGTCACCGACGGCTTGCGCGGGCGCAGCAAAGCCGAGGCGTTCGAAGCCAGCAACGTGCGCTTCATTGCCGAAGCCGTCGGCCTGGAAGGGCTGCGCAGTGTGACCGTGTTCGAAGACCCGCACATGCGCCGGCGCAACGGTCGTCTGAGTCGTTTGAACAGCGAGTTCATGGGCATCACCACGCGCTTCAACGCCTTGCATCAGTTGCTTGAACGCCTGCGCGGCAATGGCGAAGAGCATGTCGTGGCGGCGATCAAACCGGGCTTGCAGGACCTCGCCGAAGTGCTCGACAGCTTCAGCGGTCGCGCCCTGACCAGCCCCGATGCGGCACGTTTGGCGACCGCGTTGGCCACCTATAAGGAAGGTCTGCCGGCACGTGTCCGAACCCTGCGCGGGATCTTTCAGGACACTGCTCCGAGCGAAGCCGAACAACTGGATTTCCACACCGCCTACGAATTGCTCTACCGCTTCGTCGATGACCTGCACAGCTATGCGCAGACCCATGCGTCCCTGGCCGAGCACCGCCACGAACGCGAGCGCTGGGACGAGCCGTTCACTCCGCAAACCAACTGGTGGGCCGCAGCCGCGTCGGGAATTCGTGCCTCGTTCATCCTGATTGTGTTGGGCAGTTATTGGGTCGCCACCGCGTGGCCGAGCGGGGCGACCATGACCCTGATCGCCGCCGCCACCGTCGGCCTTTCCGCCGCCACACCGAACCCCAAACGCATGGCCTTTCAAATGGCCTGCGGCACGTTTCTCGGCGCACTGATCGGCTTCGTCGAGATGTTTTTCATCTTCCCGCTGATCGACGGTTTCCCCTTGCTCTGTGTGATGCTCGCGCCGGTGATCGTGCTCGGTTCGTTCCTCGCTTCACGACCGCAATACGCCGGTGTCGGCCTCGGGTTGTTGATCTTTTTCAGCACCGGTTCAGTGCCGGACAATCTCACGATTTACAACCCCTACACCTTCATCAACGACTACATCGCCATGGTCATGGGCATGCTCGTGTGTGCGGCGGCGGGGGCGATCATTCTGCCGCCGAACAGTCGCTGGCTGTGGCAGCGCCTGGAGCAGGATCTGCGTGGCCAAGTGGTCTACGCGATCAGCGGCAAACTCAAGGGCCTGGCCTCGCGTTTCGAGAGCCGCACCCGCGATCTGCTGCATCAGGCCTATGGCCTCGCGGCAGGGCAACCGAAAGTGCAGAAGAGTCTGCTGCGCTGGATGTTCGTGGTGCTCGAAGTCGGCCACGCGATCATCGAATTGCGCAAGGAACAGGCGATCCTGCCGGTGCACCCGGCGTATGCCGAATCGCAGCCGTGGCGCCAGGCAATCCGCGTGATGGGGCGCGCGTTGGTGCGCCTGTTTCTACAGCCGAACGCGAGCAATCTCGAACGCGCACTGGTGGCGGTCGATCACGCGATCAGCCGCGTCGCCGCCACCGATGAGCCGTTCGCGCCGCACTTCGATACCTCGGCGTTGCGCCGGGTGAAAAGCTACCTGCATTTCATCCGCACCTCGTTGCTCGACCCGCAATCACCCCTCGCCCAATTCGCTTCTGCCAGGCCCGAAGGACTCGCCCATGCCTCGTGAAATCGCCTTCCACGGCGTGTACATGCCGACCATGACCCTGATGTTTTTCATTGCTGCGGGACTGGCCTGGGCAGTTGACCGCTTCCTCTCGGGGTTCGACCTGTACCGTTTTTTCTGGCACCCGGCGCTGCTGCGTCTGAGCCTGTTTACCTGTCTGTTCGGCGCCATGGCGCTGACTGTCTACCGTTGAGAACATCTTGATGAAAAAGTTTTTCAGCCTGCTCGCGACCCTGCTGGTACTGGCCCTGGCGCTGTGGATCGGCCGCACGCTGTGGGAACACTACATGAACACGCCGTGGACCCGCGATGGTCGCGTGCGTGCCGACATCATCAACGTCGCCGCCGACGTCACCGGCGAAGTGGTCGAAGTGCCGGTGCGTGACAACCAGTTGGTGAAGAAGGGCGATCTGCTGATGCGCATCGACCCCGAGCACTACCGCATCGCGGTCAAGCAGGCGCAGTCACTGGTGGCTTCGCGCAAGTCGACCTGGGAAATGCGCAAGGTCAACGCGCACCGCCGCGCCGACCTCGACAATCTGGTGATCTCCAAAGAGAACCGCGACGACGCCAGCAACATCGCCGACGCTGCGCTGGCCGATTACCAACACGCCCAGGCGCAATTGGAAGCCGCCGAACTCAACCTCAAACGCACCGAAGTGCGTGCGGCGGTGGACGGCTACGTGACCAACCTCAATGTGCATCGCGGCGACTACGCGCGCATTGGCGAGGCGAAGATGGCCGTGGTCGACATGAATTCATTTTGGGTTTACGGCTTTTTCGAAGAAACCAAACTGCCGCACGTCAAAGTGGGTGACCAAGCCGACATGCAATTGATGAGCGGCGAAGTGCTCAAGGGCCATGTCGAAAGCATTTCGCGCGGGATTTACGACCGCGACAACCCTGAAAGCCGCGAGCTGATTGCAGATGTGAATCCGACGTTCAACTGGGTGCGGTTGGCTCAGCGGGTGCCGGTAAGGATTCACATTGATGAGGTGCCGGCGGGGGTGTTGCTGGCGGCGGGAATTACTTGCACGGTAGTGGTGAAGCAGGACCTGGCAGACAATTGATTGACCGGGTCGCCCTTGAACCGGGCGACGCGGTGATCCTGCCACCTACTGAGCAATGTTGTAGCGATACAGACAACCCAGAGGATTTTCTGGATTGATGTTGAGGGCAACAATCAATTTGCCAGGGTCCTGCTGATAATGAAGCCTGGAGAGAGAGTCGGTGGTCTCCTCGCGGGGGATGACGCCACCCGCGTCTGAAAAATCGGAGTTGTAGCCACCGCTGCGTGCTTTCACACAGGCAATATAATTGCCCTTCTCGTCTCCACCAGAAACTACGATGTTATCAGCGAAAGGAACATGGTCCGCCCAGTTGACTCGCCTGTCGCTGCCGAGATCTGCTGGAAGCGGCATGATATTCGGACTGCCGAAAACGTCGAAATCGGGCTTACCTTCTTCATCGAAGGCGATCAACATGCCGTATCGCTCACTCAAGGCGTTGCCCATGTTGGTGTAGCCGGATGCCGTGAACCTATTGGGGGCTCGCTGTCTCACAGTATTGAGTTCGGCACCCCTGGAGTTGTACCGGACTACCAGAATCCCGGGTCTTTCCGGGTGACCGAAATTCTCATGGGGCGCGCCACTGTCTGAATTCAACATCACGACGAGACCGTCCGTGTTCACGTCGGGCTCGTATTTTTCGTAGCCTGCAAATAACAACAGTCCATTGTCGAGCACGCAACCGTCGCTGAGTGAGGTCGATGCATGCCGTAGCCCGTGCTTTATTTCGACTCGGCCATCTGTGCCGAATGCCTTAACGGGTGCTCCCTGCGCATCGAACTTGTAAAGGTGCGCCCTGAGCACGGCAGGCGTGTGGTAATCAACGCCGACAATAACGCTGCCGTCGGGTAGCGCGAACACGAATGCCGGGCCTTTTTTCGTAAGCCGTTGTGTGTTTGGGGGATCGATGATGACTTGGCCATTGTCGCCAAAGCTGCTCACTCGATTGCCTTTGCTGTCGAGGCAGAGAATCGCGGGGCTAACCTCGCTCGACTTCCCATTGGTTGTGCTGCCCGCCATGAACAGCCGCCCATCGGCACCTTCTGCAATAGGCCCGCCAGCGGCCTGCTCATTGGCCAGGAACGAACCCATGACACGCCCTTCGACCCCAAACGCCAGGTCTACGGCACCCAAGTGGTTCAGCTTGGAAATGAAGAAGGAGCTATTGTCGAAGGTACTGGTAACCAGCAACGATTTATCGCGCAGCAGCGTCGATCCGGTGAGGGGCCGGGACTTCCCCGGGTCGTCCTGAAATATATCGTCAAGTTGAAGTTTGCCCTGGCCGCTTCCCCATGTAGCGTCGATTGTTGCCCTGATGTTCGTGGCCTTCTTAGCGGTTGTCATATACGTCCCTGCGCGGTTGTCGTGAGGTCGGATTACTCGCCGGGCTTTAACACCGCCACAACACCGTTCACCTGGCTTGAACTCACGATAGGCCTTCCTTTAGAGGGCGCCTACTGTCAACTCTGACAGGTCGGGATACCGCTCGTCGCAACAACTGGGTATCAGAGCTTTGCGCGCAATCCGAAGCGCTTCATCAACGTCGATTCCAGCAAACCCTTCGGCAACAACGCCGCCAACAACGGCAACGCCCGACTGCCGTTGCCGATGCGAACCAGCCGTGACGGCTTGCTCTGCCGCACCGCTTTCAACAGCTCGGCAGCAAACTCACTGGCCGGGGTGGGTTTGTCCTGCGATGCCTTGGCCCGTGCCCGAATGCCTTCACGCAATGGAAACCACGGCGATTGCTCGTTGATCAATTGCTCGGCTTCATGTCCGGCATTCTTCGCAAAGCTCGATTCGATGGCGCCGGGCTGGACTTCCATCACACGGATGCCAAACGGTGCCAGTTCCATGCGCAAGGCATCGCTCAATGCATGCACCGCCGCTTTCGAAGCGCAGTAGGCGCCGGCAAATGGCGTGACCAGCACACCTGACACGCTGCCGATATTCACCACCAGCCCCTTGGCCCGACGCAGCAGCGGAAACAACGCGCGGGTGACGCCGACAATCGAAAACACGTTGGTCTCGAACTGGCGCTGCATCGCCTGCACGCCGCCGTCGAGCAGCGGCCCCATCGCGCCGTAACCGGCGTTGTTGATCAGTACATCAAGGCCGCCATGTTGCTGGTTCAGACGCTCGGCGAGTTGTTCCAGCGCGGCGCCATCGTTGACGTCCAGCTGAATCGCGGTGAAACCGGCGGCGCTGAGCGCAGCGACGTCTTCAGTCTTGCGCGCACTGGCCCAGACTTCGTAGCCGGCGGCTTTGAACGCGTCGGCGAGGGCGCGGCCGATGCCGCTGGAACAACCGGTAATCAACGCAACGGGCATGGCGCATTCCTTGTGCAAAAAAGTCGGGGGAGGGGATCAGTCGGCAAAACTACCCTGCAAATGCTCGGCGCGAAACTCCAGGGTTTGCGGGCGATAGCCGGGACGCAGCGGCGGCAGTGGCAAGCAATCTTCCCAGGTCGCGCCGGCCTGCAGTTCGCCGGGGCCGCGATAGCGCGGGGCGGTGTATTGATTGTCGGCCAGATTGACCGTATCGCCCGGCGCGTACGCGGCGATGCGCCAACGCAGTTCGGTCAGCGGCACATCGTTACCGTTGTTCATTTTCAATTGCAGTGGACGGTCGGCCGGACATTGTTCGGGAGCATAGGCAATGCGCAGTTCCAGGCGCGCCAGTTGTTTGATCTCGCGGTTGTCCAGCCACACCACCCACATGGCTACGAAGCCGAGGCCGATGGCAGCGGCCACCGACACCGGCAAGGCCTTGGCCGGATAGCGCAGCAGCAGGATCAGCCAGGTGATGACCAGCAGGATGCCGATGAACATGCGGGAACGCTCCGTGAGTGAGTGAGCTTCATCCTACCGAAGGTGTCGCACAATGGATATTCGGAGCGGCAACAAGCCTGCCGTTGGTCGGGACTGTAATTTCTGACAGTAGGCATCCACGTCCGGGCTTGCTCTCATGCGCGAAGGGCACACTGGGACGTTGACGCACTATGGGCATCCACCGCAATACGCCAACGCTTGCCGTGAACGATCCGCGCGGTTTGGCCATCCTCAACGTCAACTACTGGCGCGCCGATGCGGCGCTGGCAAGTGAGCCCCGAATCGAGCGGAAGTTGCGGGACGTTGCCGGGCGTGTAGTCAAACAATGGGATGCGCGATTGTGGGCGTTGCAGGTGATCGATCCGCAAGCGCCCGCCAGCCTCACCACCACCCATGCCTTGAACGATATCGCGCTGCGCTCGGACAGTAGCGATGCGGGAGTCCAGGTCCGGTTGCCGGGTTTGGCCGGCCAGACGCTGTTCAACTGGGACAGCCGTGGCACATGCCGCGAGATTGCATACGATGACTTGCTGCGCCCTGTCGCGGTGTTCGAAGAAGGCACAGGCGTACCTCGCCGCTGCGCCGAGCGTTTTGCCTATGGCCGGCCCGGCTTTGGCGAGGCGCTGCGCAATCAGCTCGGTCAGTTGATCCGGCATGACGATCCGGCCGGTAGCGTCCTGTTCGAGCAATTCGCAATCACCGGCCAGTGTTGTGAAAACACCCGACACTTCGCGCTCGATCCGGTTGTGCCGGATTGGCCAGATGCTGACGTTGAGCGCAAGGTACCGCTGGAGTCCGAAGGGGCAACCACGCAATGGCGCTTTTCACCGCAGGGCTCCGTGCTGGAACAGGTGGATGCCGCTGGTCATCGGCAGGTGTTCGCGCTGACTCACGACGGACGATTACGCGGGGTTGATCTACGGCTCAGGTATCAGACTTCAGACCATCCTGTGGTCAGTGATATTCGGTACAACGCCGAAGGTCAGGTGACCCAGGAGCTGGCAGGCAACGGCGTTCTGACCACGCTGAGCTACCGCCCTGAAGACGGCCGTCTGCTCATGCGTCATGCTCAGGATCAAGAGGGCAATGTTTGGCAGGACCTGTTGTATGCCTATGACCCGATGGGCAATGTGCTGAGCATCGAAGACCAGGCATTGCCGGTACGCTGGTTCGCCAACCAGCGCATCGAGCCGGTCAGTCGCTACCGCTATGACAGCCTTTACCAGTTGACTCACGCCACTGGCTGGGAGGCCGGCGCTGCCGGTGGCGGGCCGACCGCTGTCGCCAACTACAGCCAGAGTTATCGTTATGACGCCGCCGGCAATTTGCTCGAGCTGACTCACGTTGGCCCACAGAGTCCAGGTCATCAATTGCAGGCCGCGCGCTACAGCAATCGTTGCTTGCCGTGGCATGACGGTAAGCCGCCATCTGAGGCCCAGATCGCTGAGGCGTTCGATGCGCGAGGCAATTTGCTGTTGCTGGATCAAGGACGCCGGTTGCAGTGGAATCTGCGGAACCAGCTGAACTCGGTGGTGCTCGTGCTGCGCGTATCAGGCGCCGATGATTGTGAAAACTATCTCTACGACGGCGCCGGTCAGCGGGTATTGAAAACGCGTTCGTCACGCACGGCTGCGCGCAGTCTTCTTGCACAGGTGCGGTATCTGCCAGCGCTGGAGTTACGCACCGACACTGGCACCGGAGAAAACCTGCAAGTGCTCACCGTGCAGACCGGACTCAACACCGTACGCGTCCTGCATTGGCAAAGCCCACCGCCGACCGGCCTGAATAATCTCTACCGATACAATTTCAAAGATCACCTGGGTTCGATCAGTGTTGAGCTGGACGCCGATGCGCGGCTGATCAGCCGCGAGCATTTTTATCCGTTTGGCGCGACGGCGTGGGCCAAGGAGCCCGACGTCAGCTACAAGACCGCGCGCTATTCGGGAAAGGAACGTGATGCCACGGGGCTTTATTACTTTGGGTTTCGCTATTACGTGCCGTGGCTGCAACGCTGGTTGAATACCGATCCTGGCGGGGCGATCGACGGTCATAATCGCTATCGCGCGATGCGCAATAACCCAGTCACTTACAGAGACAGCGACGGGCGCAAGCCCGACAAGCATGCTCCCGATCGGGTGTACCACGATCTTGCCGACAAGAAACTGGTCAATCCCGTGCAAGCCGCCGGCATGCAGCCAGTGCGCCGTTACTTCGAGAATGACCCCAATCCCGACGTCCAGGCCTATCGCCGCGAAATACCGGTAGCGCTGGCAGAGCTGGGAGCCCGGGACAACTCCGTGCTCAACACACATCAGGCACATGTCATTGCCGCCGCGCGGACGCACACCGCGCCACCTTCGGGGGCCGTGCTGTACCACTCCGGTGAATTCGTTTCTTCGACAATGAATCGGGTGTTGGGGGAGGAGACCACCAGCCGGATCATGGGACCCATGTCCGTTGCGTTCAACAGCCCTGTCGAAGAACCGCAAGTGCTTGCAGCCAGGCGCGGTGCCGTGGCCAAAGGCTTCCAGATCGGCGGAAATCTGCTGATGCACGCCGCTAACCCCGCAGTTCAGTTGGTGGGCTCACTGAGTGTGGCAATGGGCAATGCCATGCAGGTTTCCGAGGCTCAGACGCGGATCCAGTACAAACTGCTCAGCACACCCGTTGCCGTGCCTCTTGCCATCTCCTCGAACAGTCCGGCGGTCGACTTGCAGTCCTTCAATCGATCGACCCGGCGGCAGCCGTTGTTTGCAGAACCGGAATCAACACCCACACCGTTGGCCCAGCAACTGTTTGCAGCCGCGTTTACACAAGGTCCCGCGGGGCTGGCGCAGGGGACGGAAGGCGAGTCGGTCGATGAAGATTCACCGCTGGCGAGACGCCGCAATTCAGTCTTCGGCTAGACAAAAAAAGCCCCCGCCCAGCCCGCTGCGGATAGGGAACGCAACGGGCTGGACGAGGGCTTCTCGTTTTAGTGATCGATTACTGCGCGATGGTCTTCACCGACACGCCGCGTTCGATCGGGGTGGAGCGGCCGTAGATATCTTCGAAACGTTCGATATCGTCTTCACCCAAGTACGAACCCGACTGCACTTCGATGATTTCCAGCGGGATCTTGCCCGGGTTGCGCAGGCGATGCACCGAGGCGATCGGGATGTAGGTCGACTGGTTTTCGGTGAGCAGGAACACGTTCTCGTCGCAGGTCACTTCGGCGGTGCCGCTGACCACGATCCAGTGTTCGGCGCGGTGGTGGTGCATCTGCAGCGACAGGCACGCGCCCGGCTTGACCGAGATGTGCTTGACCTGGAAACGCCCGCCCATGTCCACCGAGTCGTACGAGCCCCACGGGCGATAGACTTCGCAGTGGTTCTGGGTTTCGCTGCGGCCCTGGGCATTGAGGGTGTTGACCATCTGCTTGACGCCCTGGACCTTGTCCTTGTGGGCAATCATCATCGCGTCCTTGGTTTCGACCACGACGATGTTTTCCAGACCGATCACCGAAACCAGTTTGCCGTTGCCGTGGATCATGCAGTTCTTGCTGTCCTGGATGACCACGTCGCCTTTGCTGACGTTGCCGTTGGCGTCTTTCTCGTTGACTTCCCACAGCGACGACCAGCAGCCGACATCGCTCCAGCCGGCGGTCAGCGGCACCACGCAGGCGCGCTGGGTTTTTTCCATCACCGAGTAGTCGATGGAGTTGTCCGGGCAGCAGGCGAAGGTGGCTTCGTCGAAGGTGATGGTGTCAGCGTCCTGCTGGCTGCGCTCAAGGGTCAGCAGGCAGGTGTCGTAGATGTCCGGATCGTGCTTTTTCAGTTCTTCGAGGAAGCGGCTGGCGCGGAACAGGAACATGCCGCTGTTCCAGTAGTAACCGCCGGATTCGACGTACTCGGTGGCGCGCTTGACGTCCGGTTTTTCGACGAAGTGCGAGACGCGGCTGACGCCTTCAGGCAGCAGCGAATCAGCGGTGGATTTGATGTAGCCGTAGCCGGTTTCCGGTTTGGTTGCCGGCACGCCGAACAGCACCATTTCGCCGTTTTCCGCAGCGACGGTGGCCAGGGCCAGCGCACGTTGCAGGGCTTTCTGGTCTTCCAGCACGTGGTCGGCCGGCAGCACCAGCATCAGTTCGTCACGGCCTTCATTGACCAGCATCATCGCGGTCAATGCTACGGCCGGCGACGTGTTGCGGCCGAACGGTTCCATCAGGATGCGCTGGCATTCCAGATTGCGCGCGGCCAGTTGCTCGTTGACGATGAAACGGTGCTCTTTGTTGCAGACCACGATTGGCGTGTCCATGCCTTCGAACACCAGACGCTCGAGGGTTTGCTGGAACAGTGTGTGTTCGCCGGTCAGAGCGAGGAATTGTTTAGGGAACTGCTTACGCGAAAGAGGCCACAGACGCGAACCGCTACCACCTGACAAGATCACCGGAATCATAATGTTTACTCCATAAAATCAATTTGGTTAGAGCCCTGTGGGAGCGAGCCTGCTCGCGATGGCGATGGCTCAGTCGACATTGATGTTGCATGTCAGACCGTATTCGCGAGCAGGCTCGCTCCCACAAGGGGTACTGCGTCAGTTCACAAAAGGATTAGCGAGTCGACACCGGGCGTTTCACCCAGACTGGCGACAGGTTGCTGCCGTTGCCGGTGACGTACAGTACGGCTGCCTCACCACGCTCCAGAGCGACCGGTTTCACGTCGCCGACTTTCTTGTCGCCTTCGTACAGCGCCAGGCTGACTTTCACCGGGTTGATTTCACGTTCGCCACGGCCCTTGGCAGCGACGTTCGGCACCACTTCGGTCTTGCCGTCGGCGGTCTTCAGGGTCAGCGGCTTGTCGCTGAGGTTCTGTACACGAACCAGGGATTTCTGCTTGTTCTTGAATGGCGGCTCTTCGATCAGTTGTGGCGCGCCGGACGCGTTGTTGACCAGGGTGTAGTAGTGGTCACCGGCAAGCTTGACCGGCAGGGTCTGGCTGCCGACCTTGGCGCTGTAGTCGCCGCCCGGCATGAAGCTGAAATCGCTGCTGGCCAATGGCGCGATATCGCTCAGGTTGGTGCTGCCGACGGTCGCGCTGACTTCAGCGTTGCTGGCGTTGTAGACACGCACGAAGGTCGAGCCTTTCGGTGCGGTCGGGCCGTACAGCGCGGCGTCGCCGCCGGCGAAGGCTGGGACGGAAAGTACGCTGAGGCCAGCAACCAGTGCGAAGCTTTTAGCGAGACGACGAGGAGTAGTAGTGAAAGTCATGGTGTACCTCTCTTTCAGTTTTGCGCCCGATCGGGCGTCTCGGATTTAGTGTTGATGGCTACGTTTTGTTGGCGGGCGCCGGCTTGTTTGAGCTCTGCGACCCACTGCGGGTCGGCGTCGCCGATTTCGTTGTTCACAGGCAGATATCGTTCAGGAAACTCCCAGATCAGCACTTGTGGCGGGCTGTTCTTGAAGTCATCGCTTTTCAGGTAGCTGAGCATCGGCAGAATCGGGCCATGGCCGTCTTCGGCGTAATTGACGACGTCGCTGTGCAGCGCTTGTTTGAGCGCACCGACGAAGTTCCAGTTGGGGTTGGCGCTGTAGCTGGTGCCGATCAGCGCGACCGGTACTTCGCTGTTGGCGAACAGGGCGTCGTCACCGGCAGGCTGCTCGGCGGCCACGGTGTTGCGTTTGAGCAGTGGCTCAGGCGCCGGCATCATGTTTTCGAACAGCGGATCGAGCGGCAGGAACAGACGCAGATCGCCCTTGTGCGTGACCTTTTCAGCTGGCGTGGTGACGAAGCGCTGTGGCTCGCCGCTCAGCGGGAATTTCTCGGCAATGGTTTTCGCCAGCGTGTTGGCGGCGATCTCGGCGCCTTCCGGCGTCCAGTGGGTGTCGGTGCGCAGGAACACTTGCTGACCGTTCTGCTTGGCCTGTTGCAGCGGGCCGAGCAGGTCAGGGGCGAGGATCTTGTCGGCCGCGACACGGGCGTGGAAATCCTGATACAGGTTCTGGTGAATGCTCGAAGGCTTCACTTCATCCAGATGCTCCGGATACAGACGCACCTTGGCCGGGACGATCGCCATCACCAGTTTCACGCCTTTCTCTTTCAGGGTCTGGCGCACGCCTTCGACCAGCGCGTAGTTGCCTTGCAGGTTCTGCTGTTCGTTGACGATCGGGTTGAATTCCTCATCGCTGTACAACCACTGGTCGCGGCCGAGCACGACGCCCGGACGACCTTCGTTGAACAGTTTGAAATCCAGCGCGGCCCAGAGGTTGGTGCCCAGACGCTTGATCGGGAATTCATCGTCGTAGTGGGTTTCCACCGCCTTGGTCCAGCGGCCATTGAGCACCGTCGCGTCGGCGTTGGTGCTGAAGCCGAAGAAGCTGCGAATCGACCACAGACCGAGGACCAACAACGTCACCAGGAACAGGGCGATGTAGAAGATGCGTAATGAGCGGGTCATGTCAGATCCCTCAGAACTGGAAGTAAAGGAACGGCGAGAAGCTTTGCGCCGAGAGTTTGAGAATCGAGGCGATGAACAGCAGCAGAATCAGCCCGCGCATCACGTAGCGCGACCAGTCAGCGGTCCAGTAAGCCGGTTGCACCTGGGCTTCGACGCCGACGGTGTAGCCAGGTTCGTGGATGCTCGCCGGATTTTCCCCAGGTGCTGCCTTGATCATTCCCGGCGTCGCGGTCGCAGGGCCATCAGCCTCGACGTTGACTTCCGGTTTGGTCTTGGCTGGCGGCTGATTGGTGTACAGATCACGCAGGCCGAAGAACGCCAGGGTCACGTAAGCCACAACCAGAGTCGCCACTTGCAGACCGGTGAGGCTGGCCTGATTGAGTTCCGACAGCGACCAGTCACCGAAGCTGAACATCGCGCCGTACATGCGCCCGGCAACGTGCAGGTTTTCGGCACGGAAGATCACCCAGCCCATGACCACCAGCAGGAAGGTCAGTGCCCAGCGGATCGGGTTGAGGCTGCGCGGCGAAGTGTTCAGGCCGAGCATTTTTTCGATCGCCAGCCACATGCCGTGCCAGGCGCCCCAGATGATGTAAGTGATGTTCGCACCGTGCCACAGACCACCCAGGAGCATGGTCAGGAACAGGTTGCGATAGGTCATCAGCGTGCCTTTACGGTTACCGCCGAGGGTGATGTACAGGTAGTCACGCAGCCAGGTGGAGAGGCTGATGTGCCAGCGGCGCCAGAACTCGGTAATCGACTGGCTGATGTACGGCTGCTTGAAGTTTTCCATGAAGCGGAAACCCATCATCAAGCCCAGACCGATGGCCATGTCGCTGTAACCGGAGAAGTCGAAGTACAGCTGCGCGGTGTACGCCAGCGCACCGAGCCAGGCATCACCCGTGGTCGGATTCTGCAAAGCGAAGCAATGGTCGGCGACCACGGCGAGGGTGTCGGCGATGAAGACCTTCTTGATGAAACCCTGCATGAACCGCGTGCAGCCCTCGGAGAACTTGTCGAGGGTGTGCGTGCGGTTGTTGAACTGATCGGCGAGGTCGCGGAAACGCAGGACCGGGCCGGCAATCAGGTGCGGGAAGATCGCCACGAATGCCGCGAAGTCGATCAGGTTGCGCGTGGCCGGAGTGTCGCCACGGTACACGTCGATGATGTAGCTGATCGATTCGAAGATGTAGAACGAAATACCGATCGGCAGCAGCACGTGGGTGAGGATGAACGGCTCGAGACCGAACGAAGTCATGATCTCGTTGATGCTGTCGACACCGAAGTTGGCGTACTTGAAGTAGCCCAGGATGCACAGGTCGACGGCCACGCCGAGCAGCAGCCAGCGCTGCGCCGGTTTGGTTCGTACGCCGGCGGCACCGACCTTGAGGCCGATCCAGTAGTTCCACAGCGTGACCGCTGCGAACAGCGCGAGGAAGTCCACCCGCCACCAGGCGTAGAACACGTAGCTGGCGATCAGCAGCAGCAGGTTGCGATAGCGTTGCCCGCTCAGGTAGTACAAGCCGAGAAAGATCGGCAAGAACAGAAACAGGAACACGTTGGATGAAAATACCATCCCGATCTCTCCATGTTTGAACCAACAGTCAAGGGCCAAAGCCCCCCCAAACCCCCCGTGGTAGTGGAGGGGTGAAACAGTCCTGCGATCGTTCCCACGCTCTGCGTGGGAATGCCTCAATGGACGCTCTGCGTCCGCTTCGGCATGGGACGCGGAGCGTCCCGGGCTGCATTCCCACGCAGAGCGTGGGAACGATCAGCGACTAACTGCCTTTGTTGCCCTTTTCATGCGACGGGTCGTAGACCTTGGTCAGGTCGCCGCCAAGACGGAAAGTCTTGAACGGTTGCATGTCGCGCTTCTTCTCGATCACATCCGGCGCACAGGTGTAGAGCGTGCAGAACGGTTCGAGCCAGGCGAATTTCATGTCCTCTTTCAGGTCGGTCATGTCCTGCTTTTTGCCGTTCTTTTCTTCGAACTCGTCAGGGTCCTTGACGCCGGCCAACACGCGGTCACCCAGACGCTTCAGTGCGCCATTGTTTTCCTGACGCAGATCGACACCATTGACCTGGGCGAAACTGGCGATCATCGCCAGCGGCGGCAGGGCGTAGTTGTGATAGGCGAGGGCGCGTTGCTGGCGCTTGAGTTCGTTGGGCAGGAAGCCATCGGCATCGACTTGATTGACGCCGACCTTGTATTCCTTGACGGCCCAGTCGAACAGGTCGCGGCGGTTGGTGGCGACGGCGGTGGCCATCACCGACCAGGCGGCCCAGTACGAGTGGTTGTTGGTTTTCTCCAGCGGCAGGTTGTCCCAGTCGCTGACCACCTGATCAGCCATTTTGCTGAACCAGGCTTCGATCACCTGCGCTTCCTGCTGGTGCTGGGCCAGTGGATGCGAGTCGGAAAATTTCAGGCGAATGTACGACGAGGCCATGCTGCCCAGCGCCCATTTGCGCATCGACTTGCCGGTGTGGTTGAAGTCTTTGGACATCAACGCGTCAGCCTTGGCCCACGCGGTCAGCCAGTTGAGCGTGCATTCGAGCTGCTCCGGGCGACCGTCACGCATGAACTGCATGACGCGCTTGGCGGTGCCGCGCTCCAGCGTAGTGATGTCTTTGGTGGTGTCGCGAAAGGCTTTTTCCGACTGCACGTTCAGCGTCGCGCGGGCCTTGTCCGAACCTTCGTACTTGCTGCGAAATTGCAGCGGACCGGTGTACGGCGCCGGCATCGCGTCGCAGCCATCGCTCTTGTCGCCGGTCTTGAATTTATCCACCGGGGCGAAGTAGCCCTGCGGCGGACGCAATGGCGCGGCGGCCTGAGTTGCCCCGGCGAACATCGCCAGGCTCAGGAGTGTCGGTGCCAACAGGTTTTTCAGTTTCGGATTTCGCATAGCAGACCTCATTGCCCGAGCTGCGCGGTCTGTTGACCGACGCCCGGGAATACGTTGCGTTTGCAGATTTTCGCTTCGACTTTTTGTGGCGTGGCGCCAGGTCCGGCTTCAGGACCCTGGACTTCAACGGCCAGCAGGTTTTGCGAGGCCCAGTCTTCGTCCGTGCGCAGCTCAAAGGCGAAACGACCGTCGGTGTCGGAGGTTTCCGGTTTCTCGATCTTGATGTCCTCGTGGCGACCGTTCATGTACCAGAGGGTGGCTTGCAGGGTTTTCACCGAGGTGTCGGCGAAGCGGATGTCGACCTGATGGTTGGCGTTTTGCAGGTTCAGGTTCTTGCTATTGACCAGCAGTTCTTGCTTGCTGCCCGGCTTCAGCGTGGCACTGGCGGACATTTGCGCGTCTTTGCCTTCGCAACCGTTATCGAGCAGCGCCATCATCTGGCGATAGATGGTTTCCTGATCGAGGCGATACAGCGGCGAGAATTCCCAGATGAGAATCTTCGGCGGGGTCTTCTGGAATTCTTCGCTGCCCAGGTATTGCAGCATCGAACCTTCGAAACCGCCGCCGGGGAAGGCCACGTTGAGGATGTCGGCGCCGATGGCTTCTTCGAGGAAACCGGCGAAGTTGTAGTTCTTGCCGCTGTGCGATGTACCGACCAGAGTGATCTGCGGATTGCCGGAATCGCCGAACAGATCGCCGTCACCGGCCTCGCCTTTCGGCTCGGTGGTGAACTGGTCCATGTACTGGATCGCGTAGCTGGTGCCGCACAGTTGTCCGGCCATGTTGTGCAGGGTGCCGGTCTTGCCCATGCGCCCGGAGCGCTTGGTCTCGAATTCACGCTTGGGAATGTCGGCGAAGGCCGGGATTTGCTTGACCTTTTCGGCGACGATTTTTGCCGTGCGCTGGGCGCCATAGGGTGTCCAGTGCTGGTCGCCACGGAAGTAGAAATCGTGGGCGGGCAGGGTGTCCGGCAGCGATTCGTTGGTCAGTGGCGACAGGTCAGGCACCACGTAGCCCATCTTGGCGAAACGGCCAAGCATGGTCTTGTAGTTGCCCAGCGCTTTCTCGTAATCGAACGCGGCTTTTTCCTGCGGGTTGAGCTTGTTGCGGTTCACCAGGCCACGGGTCGGCTGGTAGACGATCACCAGCTCAACGCCTTTGCTCTTGAACGCATCGTGCAACTGTTGCAGGCGCTTGTAGCCGGCCGGCGTGGTGTTGAACTCGGTGCGCAGGTCTTCCTGGGTACGGAACAGCCAGTCGCCCTGGGCCTGTACCAGGGTGGTGAAGTTCTGCTGATAACGCGTGGTGTAGTTCTTCGCGTCATGGGCCGCCGGGCACAGGTTGCAGCACGGCTCGGCGGTGAACTTCGGTGGCGTGACGCTTGCGCCGTCAGCGTCGGCGCGGGCGTTGCCGGCAGCGAGAATGCCGAGGGTCAGGGCCGAGAGGCTGAGCAGTTTGATCATGTGTGGGTGCATAAAAATTATCCTCAGTCCTGCAATTCGGTCTGGCGTTCGACAGGGTCGATCAGCACGGCTTTCTGCTGGCGCACCAACAGATCGAGAATTTCATCCTGGCGCTCGCCGAGGATGCCGTTGAAGCTGATCCCGCTGGACTTGGTCGGCGCCAGCATCGACACGCGATACAGCTCGACACTCAGCGGCGAGTCGATCGACAGCGGGCCGCTGCCATTGGCCGCCAGCTCGCCGCCGACGACGATCAGCGAGACCTGCGCGTCGAACGGGTCGAGCTTGATGTCACGGTCGGTGTCGGTCAGGTCCTTGATGTGGCCGTAGATACCGGTCAGGCCGTTGGTCATGGCAACGTTTTCGTAGAGGCGGATGTTCACGCTGTTACGAATACGAATGCCGTGACGGGTATTGCTGATGACCTTGTTGCCCCACAGCAGGTTGTCGGCGGACTCGTAGAGCGTGATGCCGTCGGTGTGGTTCTTGTAGATCTCGTTGTAGGCAATGATGTTGTTGACGCTGTTACGGTCGATCACCAGGCCCGACAACTTGTTGTCGAAACTCTTGTTGTTGAAGATGAAGCTGTCGTTGACCTCACGGGAAATAATGATCCCGTGCTTCTTCTTCGTGCCGTGAACGGTGTTCTCGGCAATGATCAGACGGTGCGAGCGGTCATGCGGGTCGATGCCGTAGACGATGTTGTCTTTGTAGGTGTTGCCCTTGACCACAAAGTCGCTGGTTTCGTAGCAGTAGAAGCCGTACCACATGTCCGAGAACTCGGAGCCGACGATCCAGCCGGTCGGTTCCGGGCGCTTGAGGACCTTGGCCATGTTCGGCGTGTACTGGGAAATACTCACCCCGTACGACTTACTGTTGGCGTAACCGAAACTGGCCATCTTGCTGTTGACGATGTAGGTCTCGGTGCCGCCCCAGGAGAGCAGGAACGGACGGAATTCCTTCGGCGAACGGAAGGTCGCCGGGCCGTTGTCCTTCTCGCGCCAGCCGGTGACTTTGGTGTCACGCACGAACAGCTTGCCGTCGTTGACCAGGAACGAACCGGCTTCCTGGGACAGGCGCAGTTCCTGGGTCTGACCATCGATTTCGAGGATGCCTTTCTCGCCGACCACGATCGGCAATTTTGCCAGGTACACGCCAGGGGACGTCTCGCTGAAATACTGCTTGGGCAGTTTTTTCGCCAGATCCTTAAGGTTCATGTAGCCGTCGTCGATGAAGATGGCCTGCGGGATGCCGTGCTGACGCACCACCCATTCGGCCATCTTGTTATCGCCGCCGATGAAGTCCTTCAGGGCGTTTTCCTGCATCATCCGGCGCACGCTGATCTTGCCCGGTTTGCTGCGCACGATTTTCGCCGCAGCGGCTTCGGCGGTGAAGCCGGACAGGTCGGGCAGTGTCGGCTTGGCCAGTTTCAGCGCGTCGGTCGGCGCGCTGCTGACGGTGTAGGTCTTGGCCTGTTGCAGTTCTTTGGCCACGGTCGCAGGTTTCGCCGGTTCAACATTGGCGAAGGCGCCGGCGCTGGCCAGCAGCATCGCGCCGGCCAGCAGGCTGAGTGAGCCTGTTCTGGTGCTGATCATGTCGGGCACTCCCTTGGCGGTTTGCATCAGAAGCGCCAGATCACGTCAATGAATGCGCGGTGCATGTAGGAATCAACCTGGCTGCCGTAGGCATCGCCCGGTTTGAATACACCGCCACGGAAACGCACCAGTGCCGAAGGCTCGTCGATCGACTGGCTCAACGCCGCCGGCAACAGGCCTTGCTTGAAGTACTTGGTGACGACCAGGTCCATTTCCTGACCCAGGTCCTTGTTGCCATCTTCAAGCGGCAAGGATGTGCTGGAGAGGATTGCGCCGGTGACGTCGTCGGTGTTGTTTTCCACCGCGTTGATGCCGTTGCTGCCGACCGGCTTGTTGCCGTCGACACGCCAGAACTTGTGGTAGATCAGGCTGGCGTCGTACTCGTCGTTGACCATCCACGAACCGAACAGGGTGGCGGTCTGCATGTTGTTCATTTCGCCACGGAACGCTTCGCCGAAACGGTGCACGCGCGAGCGGGTACCGGTGTAGTTGGAGCGGTTGCTCTCCAGACCGTTCTGTTCGTAATCGGCACTGGCGCGGGCGTAGGCACCGCCGACTTGCCACTGCGGATCGAGGCGCAGACGTACGCCGACGTCGGCTGCCCAGCCGCTGATGTCATCGCTGCGCTTGGCTTGTGTCGGGCGCGTGCCGTCGGCGTTCAGCGCATTGACCGTGTCGCGGTCGCCGCTCATGCCGGTGATGCTGCCCCAGTAGTTGACGGTGTTGGTGTTGCGCCAGTTGTAGGCGTCGCTGTCGGCAGTCAGGCCGATCCAGCTGATGTCGCCGTTCTCGGTCTTGTCCAGCGAATCGCGCGGGACGCCCGGCTCGGCGTAATCGAGTTTGCCGTCGTCGTGGGTGTGGTGGCCGCGAATGCCGACCCACTGCCCCGGCGTCCACTGGTAAGCGGCGTCGGCGTAGGCGTGCAGGCGATCCTTGTCTTTCGGTGCCAGCTCTTTCAAGTCGGTGCGGTATTCGCTGAAACGCTCGGCGACACCGGCATTGGCGCGCAGCAGTGTGGTATCGAAGGTCCAGTTCAGCGCTTCGATGTTGGTGTCGCGCCATTGGCCGTCGTCATTGCGCAGACGCTGGCGACCGAACTTGAGCATCTCGCCCGGGTACGGGGTGAGGCCGCTGTAGCCGACCCAGAACTCGCGCATCGCCAGGTAGTTCTTCTTGGTTTTGCGATCACTGTTGTCGGTGGCTTGTTCACCGTCGGATTGTTGCAGGGTGTCGGTCTCGATGATGTCGGTCGAGGTCACCGCCTGACCCATCGCGTAGGCGCTCCACGCGCCGCTTTCGCCGTAGATCCAGGGACGCAGGTCGAGGCCCACGCCATTGACGTCACCGCCGCCGGCAGTGCCGAGGTCACGGTCGTCTTCGGACTGGCCGGTGAGTTTCACTTCCAGACCGAAGTTCTTGGTTTCAGTCATCGCAGCCAGTGTCGGGCAAGACCAGAGCAGCGCGAAGGTGAGGCCAATACCGGCCTTCACGAATGGGTTCAGCTTCATAGTTTTTCCTCGCCGTCTTCTTCTTGCAGGGCGTGCAGTTGCAGCGTGTTCGAGTTCAGGGCGCCACGGCTGGCCTGTTCCTGTTGCAACAGGCGGCGGGCTTCGGGCAGGCGCTCGGGCGGCAGTTGCGCCTCGAGGGTCGCTGCCAGTTCATCGGCTTGCGGGGTGTTCTGGGCCTTGGCCAGTTGGCTGAACACGTAGGCGTTCAGCGGGTCGGGCTTGGTGCCCTTGCCTTGGGAAAACAACTGGGCGATGGCGAAGTCGGCACTGTTCTGGCCGTTGCGCGCAGCGGTCAGCAGATGGTCCAGAGCCTTCTGCGGATAGACCTTGCCCAGGTAGCCACGACGGTAGATCTGGCCGAGGTAGTAATCGGCGGCGACTTCGCGGCCGACGGCTTTCTGGAAATGATCCTCGGCGACTTTCGCGTCGGCCGGGACCAGTTTGCCTTCGTAGTAGACCTTGCCCAGCAACAGTTCGGCGCGCGGCTGGTCGGCAGCGCGACCGTTGTCCAGGTACTTCATCATCTGGTCGACGTCGCCCAGTTCGGGGAAGTCGTAAAGCAATTGCGCGAGGGTGACCCACGACGCCGGGTAGCCCGGAGCGATCGGCTCGAGCAGCGCCTGCGCAGTTTTTTCGTCGGTCTTGCCCAGGGTCGAATCGGCCAGCACGCGGGCCACGGAATCGACACGCTGCGCGGTGACGGTGCCACGGCTGTAACCAGCCTGCATCTGCTTGATCAGCTCGGCCTGTTGCTCCGGCTGGCCACGTTTCTGGTAGACGGTGGCCAGTTCGACGTAGCAGATGTCGGTGGTGTTGAGCGCGGCCTTGCAGATCTTTTCCACGTCATCCAGATGCTGGTCGTAGGTGCCTTGGGTGCGATACAGCAGCACCTGCGCCAGACCGGCTTCCGGGTAACCGGATTTGCGCCACTGATCGATCTGCTGCTGGGCGTTGATGTTCGGGAAGCTGTGCGGGTATTGCAGATACAGCATCGCCAGCGGGATCAACGTGTTGCCTTCACCATTGGCGGCGGCTTTTTTCAGCAGGGTTTCGGCTTCGTGGTGCTCGGCTTCGGTGGAGCCCGGCTTCGCCACCAGCAGACGACCCAGACGTGCCTGGGCACGCGGCGACACGCTGGCCGCTGCGCGGTAAGTCGCTTCGGCCTGTTTCATCTGCGCCGGGTCGCGGCTGTCGACCTGGATATCAGCCAGGCCTACTTGCGCCTCGCTGTAACCCAGATCGGCCAGTTGCTGGTAATTCTGCGCAGCGGTGGCGGTGTCGCCACGCTTGAGCGCTTCGTTGGCCAGACGCTGATCGGGCAGCCCGGCGCAACCGGCCATAGAAACTGCTAGTGCCAGCGAGCACACCATCAATCCCATGTGGGAGCGAGCCTGCTCGCGAAGCAGTCGACTCGGTACTTCAGACAAACCGCGCTGGCCCTTTCGCGAGCAGGCTCGCTCCCACAGGGTCGGCGGTGTGTTCAAGTTATGCGTAGTCACAGGCATGTCCTCGACTTAAAGACCGGCAGCCATGGCTTTGTCGATCAGCCAGTTCAGGTTCGGGCCACGGTCGCTGTTCACTTCCACCGGGCGGCCGGCCAGGCTGCTGTCGAGCGGCTCGTCTGGCTGGATCTGCACGCGAATGTCGGAGGACAGGTCGGCGCTCTTCAGGCTGGTGCTGCTGACGATCTTGCCGGTGCGGGTCTTGTCTTCGCCGGCGATCTGGAAGCTCACCGGAGTGCCTGGACGCACGTCGCCGAACTGGCGATAGGAGAAGCGTGCTTCAACGTTGGCCTGGGTGTTGCGCGGCACCAGTTGGAAGATCACGTCGCCCTTGCTCGCGTACTGACCGTCAGCCACCAGTTGCTGGGCCACGGTGCAATCGCACGGCGAGGTCAGGGTGCCGGTCATTTGCTTGCCGAACAGTTCTTCAACCTTGGCCGGGGCCAGTTGGTCTTCGGCCAGATGGCCCTTGAGCACGTCGAGCATGCTGGTGCTGAAGGTCGCCAGCGGTGCGCCTTTGGCGGCAACGCCGTCGGACTTGACCAGGCTCTGCACGGTGCCGTCACGCGGCATGGTGATGTTCATCCCCGGCACGCTGACCAGACCGGCCTGGGCGTGGCTGACGAAGTACATGCCGTACACCGACTTGAAGATGAAACCGGCAGCGACCAGGCCAATGGCGAAAATACCGGCGCTGAAGGTCACGGCTTTCAGACGGCCGAACGGGGTCATGCCGGTGTCGTTGGTCTTGTTCTTGCGCGCCTTGGTGAAGTTGTCGCGCTGCAGCGTCGCCAGCACTTCGCCGATGCTGACGATGTCGCCGGCCAGGTGCGAAGTGATCAGGTGGCGCAGGGTGGAAATGTCCTGCGGCTCGAGGTTCTGGAACTGGCAGCCAGCGCGGCCGGTGGCGCGATCGAAGGAACGCACCTGCAGTTCAACGTCCATGGCCAGGCCGAGGTTGTCGATGACAAATTGCAGACGCGCCTTGTACACCTCGCCGATGGTCAGCGGCATCTGCCCGGCGTTGAACGCCAGACCGCCAGCCGACAGATCGAGGACCCGCGCTTCGAGCGGAGTCCGGTCAGGGCCGAAGAAACGCAGTTTGGCCGGGATTTTCACGCGAGCGTGCTGGCGCTGGGCTTCGGATTCATGCACTACGTTGACGTTGACGGCGGTATTCATAGGGGCGATTTCCTTGTTAATTCAATAGGAGCGGGTCAGACCATCATCAGCAGCACGGCGACAAAAATGCTGCCGGCGGAGAAGGTCATGGTCCGAGACGACCAGGTGTTGAACCAACGTTGAAAGCTGGCGAGATCACGGGTCAGGGATGTGGGCTGGCGAGTCCAGGATTGTTGGTCGAGGCGGAAGAACACGTAGATCTTCACCAGGGCGCCAACGATCTGGTTGTAATACAGAATCGCCGGGTAAGCAGGGCCGATGCGGTGGCCGGAACACGACAGCAACAGCGTCAGGATCAGGCGGGTGATGCCGATCCACAGCAGGTACACGAGGATGAACGCGGTGCCGTACTTGAAGCTGGCGATCAGTGCGACGGTCAGGCCGAGCAGCGAAGTCCACATCGACACGCGCTGGTCGAACAGCACCACCGAGGTGAACGCGCCGAGGCGGCGGATACCCAGACCCAGTGCACGGGAGTTCTGGCGCAGGTTGTTGCCGTACCAGCGGAACATCAGCTTGCGGCTGGCCTTGATGAAGCTCTTTTCCGGCGGATGTTCAACGGTGTTGATCGCGGCGTCCGGCACGTAGAAGGTGTCGTAACCCAGGCGCATCAGGCTGAACCAGCTCGACTTGTCGTCACCGGTCAGGAACTTGAAGCGGCCCAGACGCCAGTGTTGCAGCGAGTCGCTTTCAACGTCGGCGATGAATTCCGGATTGGTCACCACGGAGGCTTTGAATACCGACATCCGACCGGTCATGGTCAGTACGCGCTTGGACAGGGCCATCGAGCACATGTTGATGTGGCGCTGGGCGAAACGCAGCTTGTGCCATTCGCTCATGATGTAGCCGCCGCGCACTTCGCAGAACTCGTTGGTGGTCAGGCCGCCGACATTGCCGAACAGCTGGAACCACGGCACGGTCTTGCGCACGACGCCTTCGCCGAGCACGGTGTCGCCGTCGATCACGGCCACCACGGCACGGTCGTCCGGCAGGTGACGGGAGATCGCGCGGAAACCGAAGGCCAGACCATCGCGCTTGCCGGTCCCGGGAATCCGCACGAAGTCGAGCTTGACCCGCTCCGGCGGATTCATCCGCGCCCACAACGCCTTGACCAGCAGCTCGTCGGACATTTCCACGATCGAGCAGACAATGGTGGTCGGCAGTTCGCAGTCGATGGCTTCGCGGATCACCGAGCTGTAGACCTGCGCGGTGGTCAGCGCGTCAATACGAAAGCTGGTGACCATCAGAAACACATGCGACGGATCGGCCGCTTTACCCAGCTTGCGGACTTTGCGACGCAAGTGCGGGTAAACGATGTAGAGAAAAATCATGCCGCGCACAAAGTGCGTTGCACCCATCGAGTAGCGCCAGATACCCACGGCGCCAATCAGGAAAATGAAGTCCTTCGACTCGGAGTCGAATGTGGACGTGGGCAGCATCAAGGCCAGGCCCATCAGCAGACTGAGATAAAAAAGCCAGCCGGCTGATTGCAGAAAAAAATGTTTGAGCTTGGTCATAACCGTCATCCGAAGGTGATGGAGGCTTCAAGCCGCAAGCGTGTTGCCTTTGCTTGCGGCTTGAAGCTTGAGGCTTGCCTTACCAGCAAATGCCTTCGGTGCGGCTACCGGCGCTGGTGGGCTTGGACATGAAGCCCACCAGGTCGATGACTTGCTTGCCGTGCGGCGCTTCCTGGGCCAGCGAACGGAATTTCTCGTCGCGGTTGCCGAGGATGATCACGTCGGAGTTGTCGATCACCGAGTCGAAGTCGGAGTTGAGCAGGGACGATACGTGCGGAATCTTCGATTCGATGTAGTCCTTGTTCGCACCGTGGACACGGGCGTATTCGACGTTGCTGTCGTAGATGCTCAGGTCGTAACCCTTGCCGATCAGCATTTCCGCCAGTTCGACCAGCGGGCTTTCGCGCAGGTCGTCGGTGCCGGCCTTGAAGCTCAGACCGAGCAGGGCGACTTTGCGTTTTTCATGGCTTTCAACGATGTCGAAAGCGTTCTGCACTTGCGATTCGTTACTGCGCATCAGCGAGTTGAGCAGCGGTGCTTCGACGTCCAGGGAACCGGCGCGGTAGGTCAGCGCACGCACGTCTTTGGGCAGGCACGAACCGCCGAAGGCGAAGCCCGGGCGCATGTAGTACTGGGACAGGTTCAGGGTCTTGTCCTGGCAGACTACGTCCATCACTTCACGACCATCGACGCCGACGGCTTTGGCGATGTTGCCGATCTCGTTGGCGAAGGTCACTTTGGTCGCGTGCCAGACGTTGCAGGTGTACTTGATCATCTCGGCAACGGCGATGTCCTTGCGGATGATCGGTGCGTCGAGTTCTTCGTACAGCGATTGCAGAACGTCGCCCGACGCGGTGTCGAACTCGCCGATAACGGTCATCGGTGGCTGATCGTAGTCGGCAATGGCGGTGGATTCGCGGAGGAATTCCGGGTTGACCGCTACGCCAAAATCGACACCAGCCTTCTTGCCCGAGCAGTCTTCCAGAATCGGGATGACCACGTTGGCCACGGTGCCTGGCAACACGGTGCTGCGCACGACGATGGTGTGACGGGTGGTTTTTTCACGCAGGACAAAACCGATCTCGCGGCACACGGCCTCGATATAGTTCAGTTCCAGGTCGCCGTTCTTTTTGCTTGGCGTGCCGACGCAGATCATCGACAGGTCGGTATCACGAATCGCCTCGGCGAAGTTGGTCGTGCCGCGCAGACGGCCGGTCTGGATACCCTGCTGCAGCAGTTCGCCCAGGCCCGGTTCTACAATCGGCGATTTGCCGGCGTTAATCATGTCGATCTTGTCTTTGGCAACATCGACGCCAACTACGTCATGGCCCCGTGCAGACAGGCAACCGGCACATACTGCGCCAACGTAACCCAAACCAAATATGCTGATGCGCATCGCAATTACCTCTGTATATATCAGGCCTTAGAAGGCCGGAGTTAATGGTGTTCAGCGGTCACTAGTGCACTCGGAAGTGCGGCTTACAGGCGCCACAATGCCGTGTGCAGGCATACAAAGTTCCGAGTGTCTAATAAGTGCACTCAAGATGTGCGCAACTAGGCCTTGTTGTTATGACTTGCCCTGTTATGCAGCCGATCTTCCGTGCGGGAAGACTCTAGTGCAGTTGTGTAGCCTGCTCGACGTCCGGTAGGGGGCCGGTAAATCAAGCAGTTAGGTGCTCAGGCGAGCACGTTTATAGGGGCGCGGCCTTGGCCTTTGTAGGGGATATTAATGGTGCGTATCTCCTGTCCTTCGATTGTTTTGAGACTCGTTAGTCACTTAGGCAAGTTGCTGTGACAACTTGGTTACATGGCTATCAGCTCTGCGTAAGTTATCTCGTACAAACTCGGCGAGAATCGTTACCGGTGGTATGAGCAATGCATTTGGACATAGTTCCAGGCCGCTCATCGTGCCAGTCGAAATTTTTTGAAATATTGATGAAGATGGCACTGGGTGCAAATTGATAGCACTAACGATTTCGCCCTTTAGTTATCGGGGCGAAACCGGGGCCGATAGTTTTGTGCCACTACGGGTAAAAAATTTAGGTGCCACTACTGAAAAAAAACTTCAGTGTCGAGTGAAACTAAAATTAGAAAATAGGGTGTGGTTTTATTGGCGCCATTAAATTGGCGATATGTCGCGAGGGGATTTTGACTTCGGGCGGACTGCACGACTCTTGAGGAAAAGAGTCGTGCAAAGGGCATGCTTTATTCCGGGGCGTGGTCGCGCAAAAACACCAGATTGTCGGGTTTCGACTGCTCGGCGCTGTAGCGATAACCCTGTACATCGAATTGCTTGAGTTGAGACGGGTCGTTGATGCGTTCCTCAATCACAAAACGGCTCATCAGGCCGCGCGCCTTCTTCGCGTAGAAACTGATGATCTTGTACTGGCCGTTCTTCTGATCCTTGAACTCGGTGTTGATGATCCGCGCCTTCAACGCGCTGCGCTTGACCGCGGAAAAGTATTCGTTGGATGCAAGGTTGAGCAGTACGTCATCGCCTTGCTCGGCCAGCGCTTCGTTCAGCCACTCGCTGATGCGCGTGCCCCAGAACGCATACAGATCCTTGCCACGGGCGTTGGCCAGTTTGGTGCCCATTTCCAGGCGATAGGGTTGCATCAGGTCCAGCGGCCGCAGCAGGCCATAAAGGCCGGAGAGCATGCGCAGGTGTTTTTGCGCGTAATCGAATTGCGCCTCGCTGAAGGACTGCGCATCCAGGCCGGTGTACACATCGCCCTTGAAGGCGAGCAGCGCCTGTTTGGCGTTTTCCGGGGTGAAGGCCGGCGTCCAACTGCCGAAACGCGCGGCGTTGAGGCCACCGATCTTGTCGGACACGTGCATCAACTCGCTGATCTGCGCCGGACTCAGCTCGCGCAACTGCAGGATCAATTCCTGGGAATGGTCGAGGTACTGCGGCTGGGTAAAGCGCTGGGTCGCCGGCGGTGTTTCGTAGTCGAGGGTCTTGGCGGGGGAAATCACCATCAGCATGAAGTCGTCTCCTTTGATCGTGGGGGCGATTCTAGGGGGTTGTCCGGGTTGACTCCAGCTATCAAGCCCCATAGGTGATCGACGGCTTAACTCAAACCCCTTGTGGGAGCGAGCCTGCTCGCGAAAGCGGATTTACATGATCGTTCCCACGCTCCGCGTGGGAATGCAGCCCGTGACGCTCTGCGTCACAGTCGTCGGACGCGGAGCGTCCGGGGAGGCGTTACCACGCAGAGCGTGGGAACGATCATCCGTGGCTGAGGGGGAACAGGACAGGATCAGCTATAGTGCCGCGCGGGTTTTGTTATGGAGACATCCCTTTGCGCATTGTTCTTATATTCACCGCGTGGCTGCTGAGCTTCGGCGCCATGGCGGCGCCCGGCGACGCGGCGACGCTGGATCGCACGACCTGGCCGGAGCAGCTCAGCAATCCGACCCTGTTCGACGTCGCGTCGCGGGCGGAAATTCTCATGTTCGCTCGCGGCCTGCTCGGCACCGAGTCCATCGACGAGGCGGCACTGGCCCAGCGCCTGGGCCTGCGCACGGTCAATATCGATGCGGTCAATCAGCTGCGCCAGCGCCTCTGGCAGCGCTTGCTCGCCAACTACAACCACGCCCAGCAAAGCTGCGATCAGGACGCCTCGTTCTGCTTCCTCGTCGAAGACCTGCCGACGCTGCGCGAGCAGGCGGCCAAGTTCGTCGTCAGCGACGACAGTTATTACACCAAGTGGGCCGAGCCGAGCCGGATCTTCCATTTGCAGTACCTCGACGAGTTGATGCGCAAGGCTGCGCTGTCGCCGCAAACCAGTAACGAGTTCGATCGTTTTGGCGACTACGAGCGCAACGGCGACGACATGCACGACCGGCTGTTTCTGCTGACGTTCGACAGCGCCGCCAACGTGCAACCGGACAACACCGACTGGCTGACCGAATACCTGCGCAAGTCCAATCTGAGCGGAACGTTCTTTGTTCTGGGCAAGGATATTCAGGCACGACTCACCGGCCGTTCGGTCAGCAGCCTGCAGGCGAGCTTCTCCCGGCAGTGCGTGGGCGTGCAGGGCTGGGAGTTCCGCTCCCACAGCCATTGGCAGGACTGGCAGGATTCGGTACGACGCAGCGCCGATCTGGTGAAGAACAAACTGCCGGAAAACTACGTGCCGCTGTTCCGGCCGCCGGATGGTCAGCGCCGCAGTGACGCACAAGGTTTCTTCAACAGCCAGGGCCTGCAAGTGGCGCTCTGGGATATCGATGCCCAGGACGGTGCCGGCAAACTCAAGGGCCCGGCGAGCGCGCAGCGAGTGTTGACCCTGATGCTGCTGTGGCGGCACGGGGTGATCAATTTCAACATGAAACAGGATGCGGTGAAGACGTCCTTACCGTGGCTGATCACCCAGACTGCGCAGAGCGGCATCGGCTGGGAAGACTGTCAGGACGCGTTTCGTTGAGAAACGACAAAAAGCCCGAAAACATTGGGCTTGGGGTAATTTTCAGAAGGAATTCGATGCAGGCGGACTTCCGACTTTAGCGGGGTACGAGGAGTCCGCCAAGGGCTTTTCGTCACTCTGCAAAATAAACTTAAAAAAACCGTCAAAGTGCTTTTTTATGTCATCGGTTTTGGAGTATTACGAAGACAGACCGCCGAAACCTGCAACACAGGTGGCGTCTTCCCAGACTCCTATTGTGTGCAGTTCATCCAGGCCCTCGTGGATGAATTCGGCAGTCACCTCGAGGCGCAGCACTGTCAAGGTATTGCGTCGAATGGCTCCCACAAAGGTGACCGAGTATGGATGATCACGGACGCAGCCCTTCCTCCAACCAGCCAATCCTGTATGTACTCGATACCAACGTATTGATTCACGATCCAAATGCCCTGCTGAATTTCGAAGAACACCACGTCGCCATCCCGATGACCGTGCTGGAAGAGCTGGACAAGCTCAAGAGCGGCCATCACAGCGTGGCCGCCGAATGCCGTCAGGCGATCCGCCTGATCGACAAGACCTTGGGCGATGCGTCCCCCGAGGACGTCGAACTGGGTGTGCCGATCCAGCGCGGCAAGGGCGGGCCGAAAGGCTTGCTGTCAATTCTGATGAGCAAACAGGCCGAGTCGAACCTGATTCTGCCCGAGCACCTGAACGACAACAAAATCATCAACCAACTGATTGATCTGCACACCCGCGATCCGCAGAAACCGGTGGTGCTGGTCACCAAAGACATCAACATGCGCCTCAAGGCGCGCGCCTGTGGCATCGACGCCGAGGACTACAGCACCGACCAGTTGGTCGATGACGTGTCCCTGCTGCCCAACGGCTACCACAACATGACCGGCTCCTTCTGGGACCGCGTGAGCAAGGTCGAAACCCGTCAGGACCACGGCCGCACCTGGCATCAGGTGCAACTGATCGATAACCTGCCGGCCGTGCACATCAATGAGTTCATCATCGACGAGCAGGGCTTTGTCGGCTGGATCAAGGAAATCCAGGAAGACCGCCTGCTGATCCTCGACCTGCACCAGGAACCGCTGCTGCATCAGGAGGCCTGGGGCCTGAAGCCGCGCGACATCTATCAGAGTCTGGCCCTGTATGCGTTGCTTGACCCGGACATTCATCTGGTCAACCTGTCCGGCGCCGCCGGTTCCGGTAAAACCATTCTGGCGCTGGCCGCTGCGATCGAGCAGACCATGGTCAGCAAACGTTATCGCCGCATCATCGCCACCCGCAGCGTGCAGGGTCTGGACCAGGAAATCGGCTTCCTGCCCGGCACCGAAGCGGAAAAAATGGAGCCTTGGCTGGGCGCCATCACCGACAACCTCGAAGCCTTGCACATGGATGACGAAAACACCCATGGCAGCGTCGACTACATCCTCAGCAAAGTGCCGTTGCAGTTCAAATCGCTCAACTACATTCGCGGTCGCAGCTTCCAGCAAAGCCTGATCCTGATCGACGAATGCCAGAACCTCACGCCGCACCAGATGAAAACCATCATCACCCGTGCCGGCGCCGGTTCCAAAGTGGTGTGCCTGGGCAACCTGGCGCAGATCGACACCCCTTACCTGTCCGCGACCAGCTCCGGGCTGACCTACCTGACCGAACGCTTCAAGGATTTCCCCAACGGTGTGCACATCACCCTGCAAGGGGTGCCTCGCTCGATCCTGGCCGAATACGCCGAATCGCATCTGTAACCCTTCACCCAAACCGGGCGACCCTTAAAGCCGCCCGGTTTTTTTATGGATAAATGCATGTCTCCTGTGGGAGCGAGCCTGCTCGCGAATGCGATGTATCAGTCGACATCTATGGTGAATCTGAATCCGCTTTCGCGAGCAGGCTCGCTCCCACAGGGGGCAACGGTGATTTCATAATCAGTGATGCGGATATCTGACCCACAGGTTTACAATCCACGCTCCTGATCAGGAGTAATCCCGTGCTGACTCATCTCGATTCCCAAGGTCGCGCCAACATGGTCGACGTCACTGAAAAAGCCGTGACGTTCCGTGAAGCGACCGCTCAAGCGCTGGTGCGCATGCTCCCTGAAACCCTGCAGATGATCGTCAGCGGCGGCCACCCCAAGGGCGATGTGTTCGCCGTGGCGCGCATTGCCGGGATTCAGGCGGCGAAGAAAACCAGCGATCTCATTCCCCTGTGCCATCCGCTGATGCTGACTGGCGTCAAAGTCGAACTCAGCGCCGAGGGTGAGGACAGCGTGCGTATCGTCGCGCGCTGCAAGTTGTCCGGGCAGACCGGTGTCGAGATGGAAGCGCTGACCGCCGCCAGTGTCGCTGCCCTGACCATTTACGACATGTGCAAAGCCGTCGACCGTGGCATGACCATCGAAAGCGTGCGTCTGCTGGAGAAAGTCGGCGGCAAGAGCGGCCACTTCCAGGCGGAGCAGCCATGAAACTGACCGTGAAGTTTTTTGCCCGCTACCGTGAAGCGCTGGGCGTGGATTCGGTTGCGGTTGAAGGCGATTTCGCCACCGTCGATGACGTTCGCGCACTGTTGGCGCAACGTGATGGCGCCGAAGTGCTGAGCGAGCAGAACCTGATGTGCGCACGTAACGAAGACCTCTGCCAGCTCGACGAGCCGGTGGTCGATGGCGACGAAGTGGCGTTTTTCCCCACCGTGACCGGAGGCTGAGCATGGCGATTCGCGTGCAGGCCACGCCGTTCGATCCGGGCGCTGAAGTCAATGCGATGCACGCGGCCAATGTCGGCGTTGGCGCGGTGGTGAGCTTTGTCGGTTACGTGCGCGACTTCAACGACGGTCTCGACGTGGCCGGGATGTTCCTCGAGCATTATCCGGGCATGACCGAAAAAGCCCTCGGCAAGATCGCTGTCGAAGCTGAGCAGCGCTGGCCGCTGTTGAAACTGGAAGTGCTGCACCGCATCGGCGCGCTGGAGCCGGGCGAACCGATCGTCTTCGTCGGCGCCGCCAGCGCCCACCGCCAGGCCGCATTCGATGCCTGCGCCTTCGTGATGGACTACCTGAAAACCCGCGCGCCGTTCTGGAAGAAAGAAAACACCAGCGATGGACCACGTTGGGTCGAAGGGCGTGACAGTGATCATGCCGCCGCTGATCGCTGGAAAAAGTAATTCCTGTAGCGCCCCTCAGTACGCCTTCGCGAGCAAGCTCGCTCCCACATTGGATCTGTGTCGTTCACAAATCCAATGTGGGAGCGAGCTTGCTCGCGAAGGGGCCATCTGTAACGGCAAAAACCTCGCAGACACTCTCTTCTCGCGGATTGACGGTTTGTACCTATAAGTCCAATATGGATTTCCAGGTACAAAAAAAGCTTCAATCCTGCCGCTCGTAGCTCCCCGCTAGCAGCTGCTCTTCTTCATCTTGCCAAACCAACAACAACCCGCGAGAGAATGAACAATGAAGAAACTCCCCCTCATCACCGGCCTTGCCTTCAGCCTGCTGGCCTGTGCCAGCACCTTTGCCGCCGAGAAAACCTTGCGCATCGGCATCGAAGCGGCCTACCCGCCATTCGCGTCGAAAACCGATAAAGGTGAAATCGTCGGTTTCGACTACGACATCGGCAATGCCCTATGCGCGCAGATGAAGGTCAAATGCGTGTGGGTTGAAGGTGAGTTCGACGGGCTGATTCCTTCGCTGAAAGTGAAGAAGATCGACATGGCGCTGTCGTCGATGACCATCAACGAAGATCGCAAGAAGTCGGTGGATTTCAGCCACAAGTACTACTTCACCTCCTCGCGTCTGGTCATGAAGGAGGGCGCCACGGTGGATGACCAGTACGCCAGCCTCAAGGGCAAGAACGTCGGCGTGCAGCGCGCGACCACCACCGATCGTTACGCCACCGAGGTGTTCGAACCCAAGGGCATCAACGTCAAGCGCTACAGCAACAACGAAGAGATCTACATGGACCTGGCGGCGGGGCGCCTTGATGCGATTTTTGCCGACACCATTCCGCTCAATGACTTCCTGTCGATGCCGCGCGGTAAGGGTTACGCGTTTGTCGGGCCGGAGCTGAAGGATCCGAAGTACGTCGGCGAGGGCGCGGGGATTGCGGTGCGCAAGGGCAACGGTGAACTGGTCAGCCAGTTGAACAGCGCCATCGACGGGATTCGCGCGAATGGCGAATATCAGAAGATTTCCGAGAAGTATTTCAAGACCGATATCTACGGCGACTGACAGTCCGTTATCGCTGGCAAGCCAGCTCCCACAGGTTCAGCGGTCGCCATAAATTTTGTGTGTGACGCAATTACTGTGGGAGCTGGCTTGCCAGCGATGGGGCCGGACGAGTCACCGCAGAATTCAGCCCTTCAATTCCTTCAAATGCTTGTACACCGTCGCCCGCCCCATGTTCAGCACATTGGCCACGTAGTTCGAGGCGCTCTTGCCCTTGAACGCGCCCTCGGCGTGCAGCGCCAGCACCAGTTCGCGTTTGTGGTCACGGGTCAGCAGATTCAGGCTCAACTGCCGCTCGCGCAACCAGGCGTGGAGGAAGGTGTTGATGCGCTCCTGCCAGTCATCACGGAACAGTGAGTCCGGCTGCGGAATCAGTTTGCTCGGCGAGAGAAACAGGTCCAGCGCCGCCTTGGCGTTCTCGAACAGGGAAATATTCAGATTGATGCACAGCACCGCCAGCGGATGACCTTCGCTGTCACGCAGCACGGTGCTCAGGCTGCGAATTTTCTGGCCGTCCCAGTTGAGCTTTTCGTACGGGCCGATGTTCCTGTCGCTGACATCCTCGCTGAGCATGTCTTCCAGCGACGAGTCGTCGCCGATCTCGCGCTTGGACAGGTTGTTGGCGATGTAGTCGACCTTCTGCGTGCGCAGGTCGTGCAGCACCACCTCGGCATGGGGAAAGAACAGCGTCGCGATGGCGTCGGCGATGGCGCGGAAGTTATCCAGCGCCGGGTCGAATTCGGGGGCAGTCATGACAGTGAAACTCCAGGCAGCGTCAGCGCCCCTTGTGCCGGGGCGCTGCGAGTGTGCCGCAATCTTTTCGACGAGTCGATGCGATCAAGCCAGTCGGGCCGGGGAGAGCATGGCGCTGTCCAGACCGAATTGATGCAGGTGCTCAGGGAATGGCTCGCCGCGCACCAGCGCCGCACTGGCTTGGCCCATCGCCGGCGACGTCTGGATGCCGTAGCCACCCTGCGCGGCGACCCAGAACAGCCCCGGCACCTGCGGATCGAAGCCGCTGAGCAAATCACCGTCAGCAACGAAACTGCGCAGGCCTGCCCACGTGCGGGTCGGGCGGCGGATGGTCAGCGTGGTGGCCTCTTCGATCTGATAGATGCCCATGGCGATGTCGAGTTCTTCCGGCTGCACGTCGTGCGGTTCGACCGGATCGGCGTTGGCCGGCGAGCCGAGAAACATGCCGGCGTCGGGCTTCATGTAGAAGGATTCGTCGAGGCTGACCAGCATTGGCCAGTGATGAGTGTCCACGCCTTCCGGGCCGGCAAAGATAAATGCGGCGCGGCGCTTCGGTTGCAGCCCCAGCGGCTGCGCTCCGGCCAGGGCAGCGATCTTGTCGGCCCAGGCACCGGCGGCGTTGATGAGCACCGGTGCGCTGAATGTCTCGCCGTTGGTCTGCACGATCCACAGGCCATCGGCATCGCGGCTCAAGCCGAGCACCTCGCAATCGGTGCGGACTTCGCCGTGATTGCGCCGAATGCCGCGCAGGTAGCCTTGATGCAGCGCGTCGGTGTCGATGTCGCAGGCCGATGGGTCGTAGATCGCGCCGTGGACTTTTTCCCGGCGCAGGATCGGCAGGCGCGCGCAGGCTTCGTCGGCGCTGAGCAGTTGCATCTGCGGCACCGTGGCTTTGGCGCTGAGGTATTGGTTGTTCAGTTCGGCGGGATCACCGATGAAGTCGACGGTCATTTCGCCGCGTGGGGTCAGCAGCGGGTGCTCGCAGAAGCCGCTCGGAGGACTGTCGAAAAACGCGCGGCTGGCCTGAGTCAGTGCGCGGACCTGTGCGGTGCCGTAAGCGGCGGTGTACAGCGCGGCGGAGCGACCGGTGGAGTGATAGCCGGGATGGGTTTCACGCTCGAGCACGATCACTTTGCCGTGCGGCGCCAGCCAGAACCCGGTAGAAGCGCCGGCAATCCCGCCGCCGATGATGATGAAATCTGCGTGGCTCATGTGGGTCTCCAGTGGGTACGCAATATCAAGGCGTACGCTAGTCCCTTGTGGGAGCGAGCCTGCTCGCGAAGCGGTGTATCAGTCGACATCTTCGGTGAATGTCAGTCCGCATTCGCGAGCAGGCTCGCTCCCACAGGGGATTTTTGGCGTTAGTGGGTTAAGTGATAAACCGCATTTGCGAGGGCGATGTCTTCCAGGCCCAAGCCGATTGAACGGAAGAACACGTGACGGTCGTAACTCGGGCGCTGCACTTTTTCGCTGAGCAAGTCGGCGAGGTCGCCGACAATCGAATCCTTGCTCCAGCCATGCTGTTCGGCGGCAATCAGCATCTCACCTGCCGAACCCGGCGTGGTCTGACGATAGTCGCAGAACACCTGCATGTCGTTGAGGCTTTGCGGCGGTACTTCATGGGCGCGCGGGGCGTTGGTGCTGATCGAGGTGATCAGCGCCGGTTTGTGCAGTTGCGCCGGATCGATCACCGGCCCGGCAGACGAGGTGCAGAGCATGATCACGTCAGCATTGGAGATGGCGGTCTCGCGGCTGTCGGCAATCTTCAGTGACGGCGCGATGGACTTCAACACAGTCTGTGTTTCCACATCTTCCAGCAGCGATGGCGAATACAGGCTGATGCTCTGCCAGTCGCGCAGCGCCTTGGCGTAATGCAGATGCGCCTGAGCGACCTTGCCGCTGCCGATGATTGCCAGTCGCTGGGCGTCCAACGGGGCGAGGGCGTCGACCGCCACTGCCGTGGTCGCGGCGGTGCGCGCGGTGGTCAGTTCGCCGGCATCACAGAGCAGCAGCGGCTGGCCGGTTTTCATCGACATCAGCAGGGTCCACGCCGTCACCAGCGCACCCTGCTCACGAACGATGTACGGCGAAGTCTTCACTCCGTACACGCCATCCTCAGCCAGCACGCCCAGATAATTGATGAAGTCGCCTGCGCCCTTGGGGAACTCGACCCATTGCTGCGCCGGCTGCACGGCGTTACCGGCCGCCAGATCCCGGAACAGCTTGCGCAGGATTTGCGGAACATCGATACGCGCCAATAGCTCATGGGCCTGGGCTTGATCGATCACATAAGGCGTACTGGACATTTCGCGCTCCGAAACTAAACTTATTTTTCCATTATGGACTTTTAGTTTCTTTGGGCAACCGCCAGGCGTAAAAAAAGCGCAGTCCGTTTCCGGCTGCGCTTTCTCATATAGCGGAGCTTACTGCGGACGCTTTCGCTCAACCGCACGCAGCAGATGCGTCGGCGGGGTTTCGCAGCTGATCTTGCGACCAAGCTTTTCTTCGATGGACGGCAACTGGTAGGAGTCGTCCTCGCCGGCAAAGCTGATCGACACACCGTCAGCGCCGGCGCGACCGGTACGGCCAATGCGGTGCACGTAGTCGTCCGGCACTTCCGGCAGGGTGAAGTTGATCACGTGGCTGATGCCGTCGATGTGGATGCCGCGACCGGCGACATCGGTGGCGACCAGCACGCGAATCTTGCCTTCGCGGAAACCTTCCAGAGTCTTGATGCGCTTGTGCTGCGGTACGTCGCCGGACAGCTGCGCGGCGTTGATGCCGTCACGCACCAGGCGCTCTTCGATGCGGCGTACTTCGTCCTTGCGGTTGGCAAACACGATGACCCGCTCCCAACCGTTATCGTTGACCAGGTTGTAGAGCAGCTTGTATTTGTCGGCAGCGGCCACGGCGTAGATGTGCTGCTCGACGTTCTCGTTGGCGACGTTGGTGATTTCGATTTCGACGATGGCCGGATCGGTGGTCCATTGCTTGGCCAGATTCATCACGTCTTCGGTGAAGGTTGCGGAGAACAGCAAAGTCTGGCGTTCGGACTTTGGCGGGGTCTGGCGAATGATCTGCCGTACCTGCGGGATGAAACCCATGTCGAGCATGCGGTCGGCTTCGTCCAGCACCATCACTTCGACCATATCCAGATGCACGTCGCCGCGCTGGTTGAAGTCGAGCAGGCGGCCCGGCGTGGCGACGAGGATGTCGCAATGACGTGCTTCGAGGTGCTTGAGCTGTTTGTCGAAGTCCATGCCACCGACGAAGGTCATGACGTTGAGGCCGGTGTACTTGGTCAGGTCAGCGGCGTCCTTGGCGATCTGCACCACCAGCTCACGGGTCGGCGCGATGATCAGCGCGCGCGGTTCGCCCATGTAGCGCTCTTTCGGCGGCGGAGTCTGCAGCAACTGGGTGATGATCGAGATCAGGAACGCGGCGGTCTTGCCGGTGCCGGTCTGCGCGCGGCCAATGGCGTCTTTGCCGGCGAGGGTGAAACCCAGCACCTGCGCCTGGATCGGCGTGCAGTACGGAAAGCCCAGGTCCTGGATGGCGTGCATCAGTTCCGGAGCAAGCTTGAAATCGTGAAAGCGGGTTTTGCCTTCCTGCGGCTCGACGACGAAGTCTTCGAGTTTCCATGGAATGACCGGTGCCTTGGGCTTCGGTTCGCGACGTGGCCTGGCCGGTTTCGGCGCTTCGCTGGGTGCAGGCTCTACGGCAATTGGCGCTGGCGCAGCGGGTATTTCTTCTGGCTTCGGTGCGGCTGCGGGAGCGGGGCGGTCGGCCTGCGGGGCATCGGTGCGATGACCGGGGGCGTGCGACGGCGCACTGGGAACTGGCGCGAGCTGCTCAGCCTCGCTTTTACCGAACATCTTCTTGAGTGCTTTGAGCACGGTCATCTCATCAGTTGGTTAAGGAATGTACGCCGGCCAGTGTAATGCAAGAATCGGGCGCGGCGTAGTAGGAGGGATCAATGGGCGGGCATTGCTCGCAAATCAGCGCAGGCGTTCGCTCAGCCAGACGCCGACGTCGCGGATCTCTTCAGGTAACACTTCGTGCTCCATTGGGTATTCCTGCCATGTCACGGTGACACCATGCTTCACCAAATGCTCATAGGCAGTGCGCCCCATCGAGTTCTGCACCACGCCATCGAACTGCCCGTGCAGACACAGCACCGGAATACGCTGCTGACTGGCGGATAACTCCAGTTCGTCGCTGAATGTCGGTGCGTACGTCGACAGCGCCAGCACCCCGCCCAACGGTCCCTGCCATTTAAGGAATGCGGTGTGCAGCACCACTGCGCCGCCCTGGGAAAACCCGGCAAGAAAAATCCGCGAGGCGTCTATTCCGCTGGCGCGCTGGTTTTCGATCAGCTCGATGATGCGCTCTGCCGACGCCTCCAGTTCGTCGCGATCGATCGCCCGGGCCGGGCTCATGGCCTTGATGTCATACCAGCTGGGCATGGCATATCCGCCATTTATCGTCACTGGACGGGTCGGTGCCTGCGGCAGCACAAAGCGCGTGCTCAACAGACTTTCCTGCAACGCCTCGGCTACCGGCAGGAAGTCGTAGCGGTCGGCGCCGAGGCCGTGCAGCCAGATCACGCAGGCGTCTGCGGGCTTAACAGGCTGAAGAATCAAGGGCTCGGTCATGTCTGCTCCAAAAATGTGCGGGCGCTCACAATGAGTGCGTGATTGAAGTGCGCGCCCGGTTGATCCGTTAACAAGATGTCGCAAGGTTACAAGTTTAGCTATTGACGTGTCGCGCAATCACTTTCGCAAGCGGTGTGGTACGGCGTTTGCTATGGAGCTTTGCGTACGAAGCATCCGTTGCGCGGCGGTAACACTATCAGTGTCAGTCGCGCGATGGGATAGCAACGAATCCGGTGATGGATGTTCGCCAATGGCCGCAACGGGCTTAGCGAACGTGAAAGGGCTACAGCCCGTTCGGCCGATTGGTGAGAAGTGAGTGATCCATGATGTGGATTTTCTCCTACTAGACTCATAGCGAAGGTCTTACGTCGGTTGACCCCAAAAAAAGCCAACACGGGTCAACAACGCCTCAAAAGGGTGCGACAGGACTCAAGCTCCGACACAACAAGAGCAAAACTGGAGGTTTGAATGAAGATGTTGAAATCCACTCTGGCGGTCGTGACTGCTGCAGCAGTACTCGGCGTCAGCGGGTTCGCTCAGGCGGGTGCAACCCTGGATGCGGTACAGAAAAAAGGTTTCGTGCAGTGTGGCGTGAGCGACGGTCTGCCGGGCTTCTCGGTACCGGATGCGACCGGCAAGATCCTCGGCATCGATGCCGACGTCTGCCGCGCTGTGGCGGCAGCCGTTTTCGGCGACGCCAACAAGGTCAAGTTCAGCCAGTTGAACGCCAAGGAGCGCTTCACCGCGCTGCAATCCGGCGAGATCGACATCCTGTCGCGCAACACCACCATGACCAGTTCCCGTGACGCGGGCATGGGCCTGAAATTCCCGGGCTTCATCACCTACTACGACGGCATCGGCTTCCTGGTGAACAACAAGCTGGGCGTGAAAAGTGCCAAAGAGCTCGACGGCGCGACCATCTGCATCCAGGCCGGTACCACCACCGAACTGAACGTTTCCGACTACTTCCGTGGCAACGGTCTGAAATACACCCCGATCACCTTCGACACCTCCGATGAAAGCGCCAAGTCGCTGGAATCCGGTCGTTGCGACGTGCTGACCTCCGACAAGTCCCAGCTGTTCGCCCAGCGCAGCAAGCTGGCCTCGCCGAAGGACTACGTGGTGCTGCCGGAAACCATTTCCAAGGAACCACTGGGCCCGGTCGTACGTAACGGCGACGACGAGTGGCTGGCGATCGTGCGTTGGGTCGGCTACGCGCTGCTCAATGCCGAAGAAGCCGGCATCACTTCGAAGAACGTCGAAGCTGAAGCCAAGTCCACCAAGAACCCGGACGTGGCCCGTATGCTCGGCGCTGACGGCGAGTACGGCAAAGACCTGAAACTGCCGAAAGACTGGGTTGTGCAGATCGTCAAGCAAGTCGGCAACTACGGCGAAATCTTCGAGAAAAACCTCGGCAAGAGCACTCCGCTGGAAATCGACCGTGGCCTGAACGCCCTGTGGAACAACGGCGGCATTCAGTACGCACCACCAGTGCGCTAATGGTTCTATCGCCCGGCGGGCCAACCGCCGGGTGATGTTCTTGTTCCATTTCTTCCGGGGCACTTCATGCAAAATTCAATCGGCGCACCAAAGCAGAGGCTCAGCCTCAGCGATCCACGAGTGCGTGCGTGGCTATTCCAGATCATCACCGTTGTGGCGGTGGTCTCGCTTGGCTGGTACCTGTTCGACAATACGCAAACCAACCTTCAGCACCGGGGCATCACCTCCGGTTTCAGCTTTCTGGAGCGCAGTGCCGGATTCGGCATCGCTCAAACCCTGATCGACTACACCGAAGCGGACAGTTACGCGCGGGTGTTTGTCATCGGCCTGCTCAACACCCTGTTGGTGACCTTTATCGGCGTGATCCTGGCGACGATTCTCGGTTTCATCGTCGGCGTGGCGCGGCTGTCGCAGAACTGGATCATCGCCAAGCTGGCGACGGTGTATGTGGAAGTGTTCCGCAACATTCCGCCGCTGCTGCAGATCCTGTTCTGGTACTTCGCGGTGTTCCTGACCATGCCGGGGCCGCGCAACAGCCACAACTTCGGCGACACTTTCTTCGTCAGCAGCCGTGGCCTGAACATGCCGGCCGCACTCGCTGCCGACGGTTTCTGGGCGTTCGTGATCAGCATCGTCCTGGCCATTGTCGGCATCGTGCTGATGTGCCGCTGGGCCAACAAGCGCTTCGAAGAAACCGGCGTACCGTTCCACAAGTTCTGGACCGGCCTGGCAATTGCGCTGGTGATCCCGACCCTGTGCGCGCTGATCTTCGGCGCTCCGCTGCACTGGGAAATGCCCGAGCTCAAGGGCTTCAACTTTGTCGGCGGCTGGGTGTTGATCCCGGAACTGCTGGCGTTGACCCTGGCGCTCACCGTGTACACCGCAGCGTTCATCGCCGAGATCGTACGTTCCGGGATCAAGTCGGTCAGCCACGGCCAGACCGAAGCGGCGCGTTCCCTCGGCCTGCGCAACGGCCCGACCCTGCGCAAAGTGATCATTCCGCAAGCCCTGCGCGTGATCATTCCGCCGCTGACCAGCCAATACCTGAACCTGGCGAAGAACTCCTCGCTGGCCGCCGGTATCGGTTACCCGGAAATGGTTTCGCTGTTCGCCGGCACCGTGCTCAACCAGACCGGGCAGGCCATCGAAGTGATTGCCATCACCATGAGCGTGTACCTGGCGATCAGTATCAGCATTTCCCTGCTGATGAACTGGTACAACAAGCGCATTGCGCTGATCGAGCGGTAAGGAAAAGCGCATGAGTACTCATACTTTCAAACCCGACATGCCTCCACCGAACAGCAGCATCGGCGTGGTGGCGTGGATGCGCGCAAACATGTTCTCCAGCTGGCTCAACACCCTGCTGACGCTGTTTGCGTTCTACCTGATCTACCTGGTCGTGCCACCGATCCTCAGTTGGGCGATTGTCGATGCCAACTGGGTCGGCACCACGCGCGCCGACTGCACCAAGGAAGGCGCCTGCTGGGTGTTCATTCAGCAGCGCTTCGGCCAGTTCATGTACGGCTATTATCCGACCGAACTGCGCTGGCGCGTCGACCTGACCGTGTGGCTGGCGGTCATTGGCGCAGCACCGCTGTTCATCTCGCGCGTGCCGCGTAAAGCGGTGTACGGCCTGAGCTTCCTGGTGCTGTACCCGATCATTGCCTTCACTTTGCTGCATGGCGGTTTCGGAATGACCACCGTGCCGACCAGCCAGTGGGGCGGCCTGATGCTGACTCTGGTGATCGCCACCGTCGGCATCGCCGGAGCATTGCCGCTGGGCATCGTGCTGGCGCTGGGACGGCGTTCCAATATGCCGGCGATTCGTGTGGTCTGCGTGACCTTCATCGAGTTCTGGCGCGGCGTGCCGTTGATCACGGTGCTGTTCATGTCCTCGGTGATGTTGCCGCTGTTCCTGCCCGAAGGCATGAACTTCGACAAGCTGCTGCGGGCGCTGATCGGCGTGATCCTGTTCCAGTCGGCCTACGTCGCCGAAGTGGTGCGCGGTGGTCTGCAAGCGATTCCCAAAGGGCAGTACGAAGCGGCTGCAGCGATGGGCCTCGGTTACTGGCGTTCGATGGGCCTGGTGATTCTGCCGCAAGCGCTGAAGTTGGTAATCCCGGGCATCGTCAACACGTTCATTGCGCTGTTCAAGGACACCAGCCTGGTGATCATTATCGGCCTGTTCGACCTGCTCAACAGCGTCAAGCAAGCCGCCGCCGACCCGAAATGGCTGGGCATGGCCACCGAAGGCTACGTGTTCGCCGCCCTGGTGTTCTGGATTTTCTGTTTTGGTATGTCGCGCTATTCCATGCATCTGGAACGCAAGCTCGACACTGGCCACAAGCGTTAGGAGTTCTCTGTAAATGAGCGAAGCAATCAAAAAGCCTGTGGGTCCGGAAGGCATCATCCAGATGCAGGGCGTGAACAAGTGGTACGGCCAGTTTCACGTACTCAAGGACATCAACCTCAACGTCAAACAGGGCGAGCGCATCGTCCTGTGCGGCCCGTCGGGTTCCGGTAAATCGACCACGATCCGTTGCCTCAATCGTCTGGAAGAACACCAGCAGGGCCGCATCGTCGTCGATGGCGTGGAACTGACCAATGACCTCAAGCAAATCGAAGCGATCCGTCGCGAAGTCGGCATGGTGTTCCAGCACTTCAACCTGTTCCCGCACCTGACCATCCTGCAGAACTGCACCCTGGCGCCGATGTGGGTGCGCAAGATGCCCAAGCGCAAGGCCGAGGAAATCGCCATGCATTATCTGGAACGCGTACGCATTCCGGAGCAGGCACACAAGTATCCGGGGCAGCTTTCCGGCGGTCAGCAACAGCGTGTGGCGATCGCCCGCGCCTTGTGCATGAAGCCGAAAATCATGCTGTTCGACGAACCGACGTCAGCGCTTGATCCGGAGATGGTGAAAGAGGTTCTCGATACCATGATCGGTCTGGCCGAAGACGGTATGACCATGCTCTGTGTGACCCACGAAATGGGCTTTGCCCGCACCGTGGCCAACCGCGTGATCTTCATGGACAAGGGCGAAATCGTTGAACAGGCCGCGCCGAACGATTTCTTCGACAATCCGCAGAATGATCGGACCAAGTTGTTCTTGAGTCAGATTTTGCATTGATGCCCGTCAGGCACTGAAACAAACCCGGACTCAGTTCCGGGTTTGTTTTATCTTGGCTCATCTGGCCAGAACAGGTTCCCGCTCCGGGTAACGAGTTTCCAGAAGCTGTTTGAGACCGTCGTCTGCGTGAAGTGCCTGAATTTCCTCTAGCAGATCGGGATGACGATCCAGAAGCCGCATCAGTGTGAACAACGGCTGCGGCGGAGCCAGTTCGCCGCGTTCATATCGTGAAAACGCATTATGCCCACCTCCTGACAGCCACTTCACCGCACTTCTTTGAGTGAGATGGAGCTTTCGGCGAATACGCTTCATTTCGGTACCGATCAGCCCAAGTACGTCTTCGAGTAATTGATCGCCGGCGTCTACGTAGCGCTCGGCACTGTCGGTACCACTGTCAAAAATGATTTCGCCACAGACCCTGCACTCCCAGCCGGCAAGAAGGTGTACGGGCCGCGAAAACTGTTTGTAATTGACGTCGAGACTGCGATCTTGAAAGTGGTGCATTGCGTGTTCGGTGCCGCAACTCAGGCATTGCCTCTTGCTCATGTGTTTTTCTCCTTGAAGGAGATCACCGGAGACCCACCGCTGGTGCAGTAGGTCACTTTGATGTAGATCTCCCGATTTCGAAACGATACGTGATAGACGTCGTGCCAGTTCCGATGGTTGGAATAAGAGGTCATGGATTTGTAGAGCATCCGCCGCTCAAGCGTTGCCACAACCTGCATCATCACTTTCCAGGACATGCCCATGTCCCGGCCTGTCTCAAGTGCATAACGTGTAAAGGCTTCTTTGCCTCGTCTAATTACTTCGGCCTTCACGACTGCCAAGTCGTAATGGGGTGTGTTCTTTTCCATAAGAAGCCAAAAACCTGTCCCTGAAATTACCCTTAAAGGGTAATTTTGACCAATCGAAAATGCCGCTCCATGTGTCTCCGATTGACCCTAGGTGGTTGCCGTCCTACATGGGTCTGACTAACATGTCGGAAAATTCATCCTATGATTGGATGAAAAGGTGAGGCTCATGTCCGAAATTTCCCCTTTGATCAAGCGATCCCTGGTCGATCAGGCTTTGGATCAACTGCGTCAGCGCATCAACAGCGGTGCGTGGCAGGTCGGCGAGCGTCTGCCGACCGAGCCTGAGCTGTGCGCCGAGTTGGGCATCAGCCGCAACACAGTGCGTGAGGCGATGCGTGTTCTGGCGTTCTCGGGATTGATCGAAATTCGCCAGGGCGACGGCAGTTATCTTCGTGCGCTGGTCGACCCGCTCGACACACTTAAAGCGCTATCGCGTTGTTCGCTGGAGCAGGCCCGGGAGACCCGGCACATCCTTGAAGTCGAGGCCATCGGCCTGGCGGCGTTGCGTCGTACCGATGAGGATCTGGCGGCGCTGCGTGAAGCGCTCGGCACCAGCGGCAGCCATTACCACGGCGATCTCGACACCTATATCGCCTGCGATCTGGTGTTCCATCGCCGACTGGTCGACGCCGCCCACAACCCGACCCTCAGCGAGTTGTATCGCTACTTTTCCAGCATCGTCGGCGCGCAATTGCGCCAGACCCTGAATATCTCCCCGCGCCGTCAGGAAGTGTTCGATCTGCACATCGACTTGCTCGATGCGGTCGAGCAACGCGACCCGGAACGGGCAAAAGCCTTGTCGAGGCAGTTGATCAATGAACCTTGAAACCGAGAAGACCATGTCCCGCAGTGAGTTATCCACAGCGTCGAAGCGCACCCCCGAACTTGAAGAGCTGCTGATCGATGCCGAGGCTGATGACGAGCAGGTGCAGCAAAGCCATCCGTTGGTAAAACGTCCATGGCTGTTGCTGCTCGGGTTGATTCTGGTGGCGCTGAACCTGCGCCCGGCGTTGTCGAGCATGGCGCCATTGCTCAGCGAGGTCTCCAGAAGCCTCGGGCTGTCTGCGGCGCAGGCGGGATTGCTGACCACGTTGCCGGTGCTGTGCCTGGGCTTGTTCGCACCGCTGGCACCGATTCTGGCGCGGCGTTTCGGTGCTGAGCGGGTGGTGCTGGGGATTCTGCTGACACTGGCCGGCGGCATCATCCTGCGCAGCAATTTCGGCGAGATCGGCCTGTTCGCCGGCAGCGTCCTTGGCGGCGCCAGCATCGGCATCGTCGGCGTGCTGCTGCCAGGCATCGTCAAACGCGACTTCGCCAAACACGCCGGGACCATGACCGGCGTCTACACCATGGCCCTGTGCCTGGGCGCTGCGATGGCGGCGGGTTCGACCGTGCCGCTGAGTGAGCACTTCGGCAACAGCTGGGCGATGGGCCTGGGCTTCTGGGTGATTCCGGCATTGGTGGCGGCGGTTTTCTGGCTGCCACAAGTCGGCTCCAAACATGGCGCACACAACGTCGTCTATCGCGTGCGCGGCTTGCTGCGTGATCCGCTGGCCTGGCAGGTGACCTTGTACATGGGCCTGCAATCGTCGCTGGCCTACATTGTGTTTGGCTGGTTGCCGTCGATCCTCATCGGGCGCGGGCTGACACCGACTCAGGCCGGATTGGTGCTGTCCGGTTCGGTGATCATTCAACTGGCCAGTTCGCTGGCCGCGCCGTGGCTGGCGACCCGTGGCAAGGATCAGCGTCTGGCGATCGTCGTGGTCATGGCGCTGACCCTGGCCGGCCTGTTCGGCTGCCTGTACGCACCGATCGAAGGTCTGTGGGGCTGGGCGATTCTGCTCGGCCTGGGGCAGGGCGGTACGTTCAGTCTGGCCCTGACCCTGATCGTCCTGCGCTCGCGCGATTCCCATGTCGCGGCGAATCTGTCGAGCATGTCGCAGGGTTTTGGCTACACCCTGGCGTCCATGGGGCCGTTTGCCGTGGGCGTGGTGCATGACTGGACCGGCGGCTGGAATGCTCTGGGCTGGATTTTCGGCATTATCGGCGCCGGTGCAATCCTCGCCGGGCTGGGTGCCGGCCGGGCGCTGTATGTGCAGGTGCAAAGCGAAAAGCTCTGAATGCACTGGGTGCAAATGTGGGAGCGAGCCTGCTCGCGAAAGCGGTGTTTCGGTCAACATAGATGTTGAATGTTGAATTGCCTTCGCGAGCAGGCTCGCTCCCACTAGGGTTTTGCGTATTGCCGATAGTGTTTCTGCGCGCGGCAGATTATGGTGCTGGCAATCTGTACCTATTTCTTTGGAGACTGCCTTGAGCGAAGCCCATAGCGCCCTGATCACCCGCTTCTACCAAGCCTTTCAGCGCCTTGACGCAGAAGCCATGGCCGCCTGCTACACCGATGACGTGGTCTTCAGCGATCCGGCCTTTGGTGAACTGCGCGGGCGCGATGCCGGCGACATGTGGCGCATGCTGACTACCCGCGCCAAGGATTTCTCCCTGACCTTCGACAACGTCCGCGCCGACGAACGCAGCGGCGGAGCACACTGGGTCGCGACCTACCTGTTCAGCCAGACCGGCAACATCGTCATCAACGATATCCAGGCGCGATTCGTGTTCCGGGACGGCAAGATCTGTGAGCACCACGACCACTTCGATCTGTGGCGCTGGTCGCGCCAGGCGCTCGGTTTCAAAGGCCTGCTGCTGGGCTGGACGCCGCTGGTGCGCAACGCCGTCCGCGCCCAGGCGCGCAAGGGACTGAAGGCATTTCAGGCCGGGCGCTGATAAGATCGCCGCCTGTTTTCCTACACGTTCAGATCCCGAAGTGACCAGTCTTAGCGAACAATCCGTCGATGCTGCCGAGCCAGTGAGCAAATCCTGGTTCGTCTACCTCGTGCGTGCCGCCAATGGCTCGTTGTACTGCGGAATCAGCGACGACCCGGTGCGGCGTTTTGCCAAGCACCAGAGCGGCAAGGGCGCGCGGTTCTTTCTCTCCAGCCCGGCGATGGCGCTGGTCTACACCGAACTGTGCCGCGACAAAAGCGATGCTTTGCGCCAGGAGCGGCTGATCAAGAAGCTGCGCAAGAGCGCCAAGGAATGCCTCGTCGCGTCTTATCAATCTGACTGATTGGTTCCCATCAGGCAGATCTGTAGGCTGCTATTCAAATGCACGCTAAGCTGCGGGCTCACTATCTGAGCGGCGGAGCCGAGCATGTCCGAGTTGATTCTGCACCATTACCCGACCTCTCCATTTGCCGAGAAGGCGCGCCTGCTGCTGGGCTTCAAAGGTCTGTCCTGGCGTTCGGTGCATATTTCCCCGGTGATGCCCAAGCCTGATCTGACGGCATTGACCGGTGGCTACCGCAAGACTCCAGTGTTGCAGATCGGTGCTGACATCTATTGCGACACCGCGCTGATCGCTCGACGCCTGGAACAGGAAAAAGCCCTGCCGGCGTTCTTCCCCGAGGGCCAGGAAATGACCAGCGCCAGTTTCGCGGCGTGGGCCGACTCGGTGGTGTTTCAGCACGCGGTGAGCCTGGTGTTCCAGCCAGAATCGGTAGCCGTGCGTTTCGGCAAATTGCCGCCGGAAGCGATCAAGGCATTCCTGGCCGACCGCGCCGGTTTGTTCAGCGGTGGCAGCGCCACGCGTCTGTCCGCCGAGCAGGCCAAACATCAGTGGCCGACGATCATGGCGCGTCTGGAGCAGCAGTTGCAGCGCGAGCAGGGCGACTTCCTCTTCGGCGAGCCATCGATTGCCGACTTCGCCCTGGCGCATCCGCTGTGGTTCCTCAAGGCGACGCACGTGACGGCGCCGCTGGTGGATGAATATCCGGCGGTCGCGGCGTGGCTGGGTCGGGTGCTGGGGTTCGGCCATGGCGCGGCGAGCGAGATGTCTTCCGCCGAGGCACTGGAGGTCGCGCATAACGCGACGCCAGCGGCATTGCCGGATGAGCGGTTCGTCGATCCGAACGGCTTCAAGGCCGGCCAGCAAGTGGCAATTGCCGCTATCGATTACGGCGTTGATCCGGTGGTGGGCGAGCTACTGTTTGCTGGCAGTGAAGAGCTGATCATTCGCCGTGAAGACGAACGTGGCGGCGTGGTGCATGTGCACTTCCCGCGCTTTGGGTTCCGTATCGAAGCGCGCTGATTTATCCAGTCAGCTGCAAAACCTGTGGGAGCGAGCCTGCTCGCGAAGACGAAGGATCATTCAACATTGTTGTTGGCTGATGCAGCGCTTTCGCGAGCAGGCTCGCTCCCACAATGGATTATTTCAGGGCAGCGAGGATTTCTTCCGGATCAAACCCGCGAATCAACGTACCGTTCACATCGATCAGCGGAATCCCGCGTCCACCCAATGCCTCATACGCCTTGCGCGCATCGGCATCCTTCTCGATATCGAACTCCTTGAACGCAATACCCTTGCTGTCAAGAAAGCGCTTGGTCTGCTTGCAGTAGCCGCACCAGTCGGTAGCGTAGAGCACGACATTGGCTTGCGCCCGGGTTTGCTGCGAGACCATCTGCGAGGGATTGAACACTCGCTCGATCTTGCCCCAGTTCTGATAAACCACGACCACCAGCAGCACCAGGGCGACTTTTTTCAGCACATTGCCGAGCATCAGTTACGCCGCTTCAGCTGGTCGGTCAGCGAAGTCGGCAGGCCTTTGATGATCAGGGTGCCGTTCTCTTCGTCGTACTCGATCTTCGACCCCAGCAGATGCGCTTCGAAGCTGATCGACAGGCCTTCGGCGCGGCCGGTGAAGCGGCGGAATTGGTTGAGGGTACGTTTGTCCGCCGGGATCTCCGGCGACAGGCCATAGTCCTTATTGCGGATGTGATCGTAGAAGGCTTTCGGGCGTTCTTCGTCGATCAGCTCCGACAGCTCCTCAAGGCCCATCGGTTCGCCGAGCTTGGCCTGGCTGCTGGCATAGTCGACCAGAGTCTTGGTTTTCTCGCGGGCCGAGTCTTCCGGCAGGTCTTCGCTCTCGACAAAGTCGCTGAAGGCTTTGAGCAGGGTGCGGGTCTCGCCGGGGCCGTCGACGCCTTCCTGGCAGCCGATGAAGTCGCGGAAATATTCCGAGACCTTCTTGCCATTCTTGCCCTTGATGAACGAAATGTACTGTTTGGACTGCTTGTTGTTCTGCCACTCGGAAACGTTGATCCGCGCTGCCAGATGCAACTGGCCAAGGTCGAGATGGCGCGAAGGCGTTACGTCGAGCTCGTCGGTCACCGCCACGCCTTCGCTGTGGTGCAGCAGGGCGATCGCCAGGTAGTCAGTCATGCCTTGCTGATAGTGGGCGAACAGCACGTGGCCGCCCACCGACAGGTTGGATTCTTCCATCAGCTTCTGCAGATGCTCGACCGCCACTTTACTGAACGCGGTGAAGTCACGGCCGCCGTCCATGTACTCCTTCAACCAGCCGCTGAACGGGAATGCGCCGGATTCCGGATGGAACAGGCCCCAGGCTTTGCCCTGTTTGGCGTTGTAGCTTTCGTTGAGGTCGGCGAGCATGTTTTCGATGGCGGCGGACTCGGCCAGTTCAGAGTCACGGGCGTGCAGAACTGCGGGCGTGCCGTCGGGTTTTTTGTCGATCAGGTGGACGATGCAATGACGGATCGGCATGGGCTTCTCGGCTGTTGGAAGGGAGGAGGGCAGGCTCCCCCGAAAAAGCGCTCAGTGTACCGCAACCACTGGTTTTGGCGCGGGTTGCAGGGCAAAACCGGGGCGCGCACCTGGCCTTAAGCGGTTTTTTACCGATTTAGCGCAATAAAGCTGACCAAATGGGTAGCTAGAGGCGGATATTTCCTTGTCGCTGTGCTAGTTTTGCCCGGTCTTACGCGAAGTCACTGCGTTAAGCGTGCATTCAGCATTTGTCAGGTCGAACCAAACCCTGATTTCGGCATCTATAACCCGACTCGTCGTGGTTATCGCCGAGGGTGCCAGATCCAGAAGATCGGGCTCGATGGCTGACACTGCACTCTGCAATCCATATGAATTTGATAGGGAAGGAACACTACATGGCTCTTACTAAAGACCAACTGATCGCCGACATCGCTGAAGCTATCGACGCGCCGAAAACCACCGCGCGTAACGCTCTGGACCAACTGGGCCAAATCGTTGCCGATCAGCTGGAAAACGGCGGCGAAATCACCTTGCCAGGTATCGGCAAGCTGAAAGTGACCGAGCGTCCTGCCCGCACCGGCCGTAACCCTTCGACTGGCGCTGCCATCGAAATCCCTGCAAAGAAAGTGATCAAGCTGGTTGTGGCCAAAGGCCTGACCGACGCTGTGAACAAGTAAGACGCAGCGATAAAAAAACCGTGCTTCGGAGTGATCCGGGGCACGGTTTTTTTGTGTCTGTGATTTGACGGTCAAGTCGCGGGCAAATGTGGGAGCGAGCCTGCTCGCGAAAGCGGTGGGTCAGTCGATATTGAAGCTGACTGACACGCTGCCTTCGCGAGCAGGCTCGCTCCCACAGGGGGATCTGCTGTGTCTTAGCGCACCCAGCGCTCGCGCCGCCAGATCTGCTGCTCGGACTTGGTCTGAAAGGTCCAGGCGACAAAGCGGCTCTGCTTCTGCCCCTGCGACATCTCCACGACCTGGCTCTCCAGCACGCCAGCCTTCTTCAGTGCCGTCTCGATGGCCGGCAGGTTCGAGGCCTTCGACACCAGGGTGCTGAACCACAACACCTTGTGCTGGAAGTTCGCGCTCTCGGCAATCAACTGCGTCACGAAGCGCGCTTCACCGCCTTCACACCACAGCTCCGCCGATTGCCCGCCGAAGTTCAGCACCGGCAGCTTGCGTTTCGGGTCGGCCTTGCCCAAGGCGCGCCACTTGCGCTCGCTGCCCTTGGTCGCTTCTTCCATCGAAGCGTGGAACGGCGGGTTGCACATGGTCAGGTCAAAACGCTCGCCCGGCTCCAGCAAGCCGATGAGGATGTGCTTGCGGTTTTCCTGCTGGCGCAGCTGGATCACCTTGCTCAGATCATTGGACTGCACGATGGCTCGCGCCGCCGCCACGGCTGTCGGATCGATCTCCGAGCCGAGGAAGTGCCAACGGTATTCGCTGTTGCCGATCAGCGGATAAACGCAGTTGGCGCCCATGCCGATATCCAGCACATTGACGATCGCGCCGCGCGGCACCTTGCCGTCGTTCATGCTCGCCAGCAGGTCGGCGAGAAAGTGCACATAGTCGGCACGCCCCGGAACCGGAGGGCAAAGATAGTCTGCCGGGATGTCCCAGTGCTGGATGCCATAGAACGCCTTGAGCAGCGCCCGGTTGAACACCCGTACCGCGTCGGGGCTGGCGAAGTCGATGCTTTCCTTGCCGTACGGGTTGGTGATCACGTACTTGGCCAGTTCCGGCGTGGTCTTGATCAGTGCCGGAAAGTCGTAACGACCCTGATGGCGATTGCGCGGATGCAGGCTGGCCTTCTCGCGCGGCTCGATGGCTTTGCTCGGGGACGCGGCGTCAGGCTTCTTGCGCGCAGGTTTGGGTGTGCGGGGGGCGGTCATGGGCGTGGTCGATTCGGGTATGGCTGAAAGTGGCGGGCATTGTCCCACATCTGAAGGCAACACCGTTCAAACTGTGGGAGCGAGCCTGCTCGCGAAGGCGGTTTCACATCCGGCAGATTTGTCGGCTGACACAGCGCTTTCGCGAGCAGGCTCGCTCCCACAGGGGACTCGAGGTTTTGCAGGAATAAAAAAGGGAGGCCACTTGGGCCTCCCTTTTTCAGTGCGGTTTGCCGTTACAGACTGGCAATCCGCGCATGCTGCTCGGCCAGTTTGCCCAGGGCCTGTTCGGCCTCGGCCAGTTTGGCGCGTTCCTTCTCGATGACTTCGGCCGGGGCCTTGTCGACGAAACCTGCGTTGGAAAGCTTGCCGCCAACGCGCTGGACTTCGCCCTGCAGACGCAGGATTTCCTTGTCCAGACGCGCCAGTTCCGCGCCCTTGTCGATCAGACCGGCCATTGGTACCAGCACTTCCATCTCGCCCACCAGTGCGGTGGCGGACAGCGGTGCTTCTTCGCCAGCGGCGAGTACGGTGATCGATTCCAGACGCGCCAGCTTCTTCAGCAGCGCTTCGTTCTCGCTCAGGCGGCGCTGGTCTTCAGCGCTGACGTTCTTCAGGAAGATCGGCAGTGGCTTGCCCGGGCCGATGTTCATCTCGCCACGAATGTTGCGCGTGCCGAGCATCAGTTCCTTGAGCCATTCGATGTCGTTTTCCGCCGCCGGATCGATGCGCTCCTCGTTGGCCACCGGCCAAGGCTGCAGCATGATCGTTTTGCCCTGAATACCGGCCAGCGGCGCGATGCGCTGCCAGATTTCTTCAGTGATGAACGGCATGAACGGATGCGCCAGACGCAGCGCCACTTCCAGCACACGCACCAGCGTCCGGCGAGTGCCGCGCTGACGTTCGACCGGCGCGTTCTCGTCCCACAGCACAGGCTTGGACAGCTCCAGATACCAGTCGCAGTACTGGTTCCAGATGAACTCGTACAGCGCTTGCGCGGCAAGGTCGAAACGGAACTGATCCAGTTGGCGGGTCACTTCGGCTTCGGTGCGTTGCAACTGCGAAATGATCCAGCGATCAGCCAACGACAGCTCGTAGGCTTCGCCGTTCTGGCCGCAGTCTTCGCCCTTGTCCAGAACGTAACGCGCGGCGTTCCAGATCTTGTTGCAGAAGTTGCGATAGCCTTCGACGCGACCCATGTCGAACTTGATGTCGCGACCGGTCGAGGCCAGCGAGCAGAACGTGAAGCGCAGGGCGTCGGTGCCGTAGCTTTCGATGCCGTTGGCGAACTCTTCGCGGGTGGCTTTCTCGATCTTCTTCGCCAGTTTCGGTTGCATCAGGCCCGAGGTGCGCTTCTGCACCAGGGTTTCCAGATCGATGCCGTCGATGATGTCTAGCGGGTCAAGGACGTTGCCCTTGGACTTGGACATTTTCTGGCCTTGGCCGTCGCGCACCAGACCGTGTACGTAAACGGTCTTGAACGGAACCTGCGGCGTGCCGTCTTCGTTCTTCATCAGGTGCATGGTCATCATGATCATCCGGGCAACCCAGAAGAAAATGATGTCGAAACCGGTGACCAGCACGTCGGTGGAGTGGAATTTCTTCAGGAACTCGGTCTGCTCAGGCCAGCCCAGGGTCGAGAAGGTCCACAGGCCGGAGCTGAACCAGGTGTCGAGTACGTCGTTGTCCTGTTGCAGCGCAACGTCCGGGCCGAGGTTGTGCTTGGCACGGACTTCGGCTTCGTCGCGACCGACGTAGACCTTGCCCGACTCGTCGTACCAGGCCGGAATCCGGTGGCCCCACCACAGCTGACGGCTGATGCACCAGTCCTGGATGTCGCGCATCCACGAGAAGTACATGTTTTCGTACTGCTTGGGCACGAACTGGATGCGGCCGTCTTCAACGGCGGCGATGGCAGGCTCGGCCAGCGGCTTGGTCGATACGTACCACTGGTCGGTCAGCCACGGCTCGATGACCGTGCCGGAGCGATCGCCTTTCGGCGTTTTCAGGTTGTGATCGTTGACACTCACCAGCAGGCCGGCAGCGTCGAACGCGGCAACGATCTGCTTGCGCGCTTCGAAACGCTCAAGGCCGGCGAACTCGGCCGGAATCTTGCCGTCGATGCTCTCGTTCAGCGTGCCGTCAAGGTTGAACACCTGCGCGGCAGGCAGCACGTTGGCGTTCTTGTCGAAGATGTTCAGCAGCGGCAGGTTGTGGCGCTTGCCGACTTCGTAGTCGTTGAAATCGTGGGCCGGGGTGATTTTCACGCAGCCGGTGCCGAATTCAGGGTCGCAATAATCGTCGGCGATGATCGGGATGCGGCGGCCAACCAGTGGCAGCTCGACGAATTTGCCGATCAGCGCTTTGTAGCGTTCGTCGTTCGGGTTAACCGCGACGGCGGAGTCACCGAGCATGGTTTCCGGACGGGTGGTGGCGACGATCAGGAAGTCATTGCCCTCGGCGGTTTTAACGCCATCGGCCAATGGGTATTTCAGGTTCCACAGAAAGCCTTTCTCTTCGTGGTTTTCCACTTCGAGGTCGGAAATCGCCGTGTGCAGTTTGGTGTCCCAGTTGACCAGACGCTTGCCGCGGTAGATCAGGCCGTCTTCATGCAGACGCACGAAGGCTTCCTTGACCGCTTCCGAGAGGCCGTCGTCCATGGTGAAGCGCTCGCGGCTCCAGTCGACGGACGAGCCGAGACGACGGATCTGCCGGCTGATGTTGCCGCCGGACTGATCTTTCCACTCCCAGACTTTTTCAAGAAATTTTTCCCGGCCCAGATCGTGACGATTCTGGCCCTGGGCTTCGAGTTGGCGCTCCACCAGCATCTGCGTGGCGATACCGGCGTGGTCGGTGCCCGGCTGCCACAGGGTGTCGCGACCCTGCATGCGGCGGAAACGGATCAACGCGTCCATGATCGCGTTGTTGAAGCCGTGACCCATGTGCAGGCTGCCGGTGACGTTCGGCGGCGGGATCATGATGGTGTAGGACTCGCCCGCGCCTTGCGGGGCGAAGTAGTTCTCGGACTCCCAGGTCTTGTACCAGGAAGTTTCAATGGCGTGCGGCTGGTAGGTCTTATCCATGCGCGGCGGGACCCTATTGGCATTTATTCAGGAAAAGCCGGCAAGTATAGCGGGGCATGGTGCCGAGGGCGAGCGGGGGAGGTCTGGCGGAGATCTAAATGTAGGAGTGAGCCTGCTCGCGATGCAGGCACTGCGGTTTTTCAGGAAAACCGAGGTGATGCCATCGCAAGCAGGCTGGCTCCTACAGAGGATTGGGGCTTATTCGTACTGGCTGAGCAGCCGCTCCATCCGCGCATCGAGGCGACGTTTGATTTCGGTTTCGATGTGCGGGGCGAAGTCGTCGATCACGTCTTGCATGATCAATTGCGCGGCGGCGCGCAGTTCGCTGTCCAGGTGCAGCAAGGCGTCCGGGCCTTTATCGACCGGTGCGGCAGCCGGGGCAGCCGGCGGCGCTGGTGGCGGCTCGACGGCCGCCGGCTGATTGCCGACGGAATCGAACAGCATCGGAATCTGTTCCTGTTCGCCGTCATCGACCGTATCGGTCAAGAGCGGCGGTTGCAGGTTGTCATCGCCGAGCAACTGGCGGATCGATTCAAGATCGTCCAGCAGATGTGCGGACTTCTGTTGCGGTTTCGGAGTGTCCATTGGAGTGCTCAGAGTCGCTGTAAACGGTGGTCTTGCAGAGAATAGCCCTGTTCGCGGTAGAAACGGAAACTCTCACGCGCCGCCGCTCGGATGGCCGGATCTTCCACCACCACTTCCGCCACGCGGGCGAATTTGCTGGCGAAGGCTGGGACTTTCAGGTCGAGATTGACCAGCAGATCCTGATGCTCACCGCAGTCTTGCCCGAGTCCCAGCACGATCAAACCGTCCGGTTCGCTGTCGGCCGGGCCGTGGGGCACGAAGCTTTCACCCTTGAATGCCCACAGACGCGCATCGAGATCGTCGCGCTGGGCCGCATCGCTGCAATGCAGGTAGATGCGGTGGCCCATGCGCCAGGCTTTCTCGGTGAGCTTGCAGGCGAAATCCAGGCGCGCTGAAGGATCGGCGCTGGGCAGGATATAGAAGTCGACTTTGGTCATTGCGGTTCCAGAGCGGCAAGCGGCGTCACCCGAGAGTGACGCCACCTTTCAGCGGTTTCAGGCCTTGGCGCGATCAAGCAGGTACTGGGTCAGCAGTGGAACCGGACGGCCGGTGGCGCCTTTGTCCTTGCCGCCGCTGGTCCATGCCGTGCCGGCGATGTCCAGGTGCGCCCAGTTGAGGTTCTTGGTGAAGCGCGACAGGAAGCAGGCGGCAGTGATGGTGCCGGCCTTCGGCCCGCCAATGTTGGCGATGTCGGCGAACGGGCTGTCCAGCTGCTCTTGATACTCATCGAACAGCGGCAGTTGCCAGGCGCGGTCGTCGGCAGCCTTGCCGGCGCTGAGCAACTGGTCGATCAGTTCGTCGTTGTTGCCCAGCAGGCCGGACGTGTGTGCGCCCAGGGCAACTACGCAAGCACCGGTCAGGGTGGCGATGTCGATCACCGCTTGTGGCTTGAAGCGCTCGGCGTAGGTCAGTGCATCGCACAGCACCAGGCGGCCTTCAGCGTCGGTGTTGAGGATTTCCACGGTCTGGCCGCTCATGGTGGTGACGATATCGCCCGGCCGCGAAGCATTGCCGCTTGGCATGTTTTCGGCGCAGGCGAGGATGCACACCAGATTGATCGGCAGTTTCAGCTCAAGCACAGCACGCAAGGTCCCGAACACGGAGGCAGCGCCGCCCATGTCGTACTTCATCTCGTCCATGCCGGCGCCCGGCTTCAGGCTTATGCCGCCAGTGTCGAAGGTGATGCCCTTGCCGACCAGCGCGTATGGCTTCTCGGATTTCTTGCCGCCGTTGTATTGCATGACGATCAGGCGCGGCGGCTGGGCGCTGCCCTGGCCCACGGCGTAGAACGAGCCCATGCCGAGGGATTTGATCTTTTTCTCGTCGAGTACTTCGACTTTCAGATCCTTGAACTCTTTGCCCAGGTTCTTCGCCTGTTCGCCCATGAAGGTCGGGTGGCAGATGTTCGGTGGCAGGTTGCCAAGGTCGCGGGTGAAGGCCATGCCGTTGGCGATGGCGGTGGCGTGGTTCACGGCGCGCTGCACTTCGGCTTGCGCAGCCTTGATGGTCAGCAGGGTGATTTTCTTCAGGGCGCGCGGTTCGGCTTTCTGGCTCTTGAACTGGTCGAAGGTGTAGCCGCCGTCGACCAGGGTTTCTGCCAGCAGGCGAGTCTTGCCGTAGCTGTCGCGACCTTTGACGATGACTTCATCCAGCGCCAGCACGGCGTCACCGCCGCCCAGGCCTTTGAGGGTGTTGAGGATGCCGGCAACGATTTTGCGGAACGGACGGTCGCCCAGTTCTTCGTCCTTGCCCACGCCGACCAGCAACACGCGCTCGGCTTTCAGGTTCGGCAGGCTGTGCAGCAGCAGGCTCTGACCGACCTTGCCGGCCAGGTCGCCACGCTTGAGCACGGCGCTGATCGCACCACCGCTCGACTCGTCGACCAGTCTGGCGGCGACACCGAGTTTGCGGCCTTCGCCGACGGCAACCACCAGGGTGGCGGTTTTCAACGTTTCTGGGCTAACGCTTTTTACAACCAGTTCCATGTCCGGATCCCTGAATGAATGGTCAACACGCAGGCGTTCGACGCTGTGCGCAGTCGCCTGCTTATAGATAGAAGAGGCGCAGGCCAAAGCCTGCGACAAGGGCCGCAGTTTGAACCTCGCTCCCCGCGCCTGACAACCCTCAGCAAAGGATTACAGCGATGGATGAGTGTGCGCAGTGACAGGCGCACCCAATCACAGGATAATGCCGCATCTTTTTTCGACCGCTCTGCATGGCGGGCCGGTCGATGTGTTTGCTTGTTTGGCCGCCTTAGCCTGACAACCCTGGAGTGTCTGGTTTGATCGTCTTCCGTTATCTGTCCCGCGAAGTCCTGTTGACCCTCAGCGCCGTAAGTGCCGTGCTGCTGGTCATCATCATGAGCGGTCGCTTCATCAAATACCTGGCGCAGGCTGCGGCCGGTCAGCTCGATCCGGGCTCGCTGTTCCTGATCATGGGCTTTCGTCTGCCGGGTTTCCTGCAACTGATTCTGCCGCTGGGCCTGTTCCTCGGGATCCTGCTGGCCTACGGTCGCCTGTACCTCGAAAGCGAAATGACCGTGCTCTCGGCCACCGGCATGAGCCAGCAGAAGCTGTTTCGCATGACCCTGTTTCCGGCAACGCTGGTGGCACTGGTGGTGGCGTGGTTGAGCCTCGGCCTGGCTCCGCAGGGCGCCAACCAGTTTCAGTTGCTGCTGAACAAGCAGGACGCGCTGACCGAGTTCGATACCCTCGAACCGGGCCGCTTCCAGGCCTTGCGTGACGGTACTCGGGTGACTTACACCGAAACCCTGAGCGACGACCGCGTCAATCTCGGCAGTGTGTTCATCTCGCAGAAGAACCTCGGCGCCGATAAGAAGGACCGCGGGATTTCCGTGCTGGTGGCCGAGTCGGGCCGTCAGGAAATCCGCCCCGATGGCAATCGCTACCTGATCCTCGACAACGGCTATCGCTATGACGGCAGCCCGGGGCAGGCCGATTACCGCGCCATTCATTACGAAACCTACGGTGTGCTGCTGCCCAAGCCGGATGTCAGCGAAGAAGTCACCGATCGCGATGCAATGCCGACTTCGTCCCTGTGGGGCAGTGATGACATCCGTTCGAAAACCGAACTGCAATGGCGCATGTCCCTGCCTTTGCTGGTGTTCATCGTGACCCTGATGGCGGTGCCGCTGTCGCGGGTGAATCCGCGTCAGGGGCGTTTCCTCAAGCTGCTGCCGGCGATTCTTCTTTATATGGCTTACCTGACCATCCTGATTGCCGCTCGCGGCGCCCTCGAAAAAGGCAAGATCCCGCCGGCCCTCGGCCTGTGGTGGGTGCACGCGATCTTCCTGGTGATCGGCCTCGGCCTGCTGTATTGGGAGCCGCTGCGCCTGAAACTGGCCAGCCGTCGCAGCGCCGCGCTGGAGGTGGCCCGTGGTTAAACTCGACCGCTACATCGGCAGCAGCGTGTTCATGGCGATCATCGCCGTGCTGGCGATCATCCTCGGCCTGGCGACGCTGTTTGCCTTCATCGATGAAATGGGCGACGTCAGCGACACCTACACCCTGGTCGACGTGCTCGGCTTTGTATTGCTGACCGCACCGCGCCGGCTCTATGAAATGCTGCCGATGGCCGCATTGATCGGCTGCCTGATCGGTCTCGGCAGTCTGGCCAGCAGCAGTGAGCTGACGGTCATGCGCGCTGCTGGCGTGTCGATCGGCCGTATCGTCTGGGCTGTCATGAAGCCGATGCTGGTACTGATGCTCGCCGGCGTGCTGATCGGCGAATACGTCGCCCCGGCCACCGAAAGCATGGCCCAGGCCAATCGCTCGCTGGCCCAGGGCAGCGGCGATGCGCAAAGCGCCAAGCACGGTATGTGGCACCGTCAGGGTGAAGAATTCATCCACATCAACGCGGTGCAGCCGAACGGTCTGTTGTACGGCGTGACGCGCTATCACTTCGACAAGGAGCGCCATCTGCTCAGCTCCAGCTTCGCCAAGAAGGCTGAGTTTGACGGCACCAAGTGGCAGCTCACCGACGTTGCCACCACGCTGTTCCACGAGCGCAGCACCGAGGTCGTCAATGCCCCGAGCGAGGAGTGGGACGTGGCGTTGAGCCCGCAATTGCTCAGCACCGTGGTCATGGCGCCGGAATCGCTGTCGATCAGCGGTCTGTGGGGCTACATCCACTATCTGGCCGAGCAGGGCCTGAGCAACGGCCGTTACTGGCTGGCATTTTGGGTCAAGGTGTTGCAGCCGCTGGTGACCGCCGCGCTGGTGCTGATGGCGATCTCGTTCATCTTCGGCCCGCTGCGTTCGGTGACCCTCGGTCAGCGTGTTTTCACCGGCGTGCTGGTGGGCTTCACCTTCCGCATCGTCCAGGATCTGCTGGGGCCATCGAGCCTGGTGTTCGGTTTCTCGCCGCTGTTTGCGGTGCTGGTGCCGGCCGGCGTGTGCGCGCTGGCGGGTGTCTGGCTGCTCAGACGCGCGGGCTGATGAACAAGCTTTCATTCAGCGCTTGAACCCTGAAAACGCCTCGGTCGCAAGACCGGGGCGTTTTTGCATGCGATCCGGGTGACAGGCGAACGTGACGCTTGCGCCGTGTATCAGGTACAATTCCCGGCTATTTTTCGGCGGGCCAAGCCTGCAGCCTTTTTGAGTGTTGATCCGTGAGTGATTTGAGTCATATCCGCAATTTCTCCATCATCGCCCACATTGACCATGGCAAGTCGACGCTGGCTGACCGTTTCATCCAGATGTGCGGCGGCCTGGCCGAGCGTGAAATGGAAGCCCAGGTACTGGATTCCATGGATCTTGAGCGTGAACGCGGGATCACCATCAAGGCCCACAGCGTTACCCTCTATTACAAAGCCAAAGATGGCATCACCTACCAGCTGAACTTCATTGACACCCCGGGCCACGTCGACTTCACCTATGAAGTCAGCCGTTCCCTGGCCGCGTGCGAAGGTGCCTTGCTGGTGGTCGATGCGGGGCAGGGCGTCGAAGCCCAGTCCGTGGCCAACTGCTACACCGCCATCGAGCAGGGCCTGGAGGTCATGCCGGTCCTGAACAAGATCGACCTGCCACAGGCCGAGCCGGATCGCGTCAAGGACGAGATCGAGAAGATCATCGGCATCGACGCCACAGACGCCGTTACTTGCAGCGCCAAGACCGGCCTGGGTGTCGACGAAGTGCTCGAGCGTCTGGTGCACACCATCCCTGCGCCGACCGGCAATATCGAAGATCCGCTGCAAGCGTTGATCATCGATTCCTGGTTCGACAACTACCTGGGCGTTGTTTCCCTGGTACGCGTGCGCCACGGCCGTGTGAAGAAGGGCGACAAGATTCTGGTCAAGTCCACCGGCAAGGTGCACCTGGTCGACAGCGTCGGCGTGTTCAACCCGAAACACACCGCCACCGTTGATCTGAAGGCCGGCGAAGTGGGCTTCATCATCGCCAGCATCAAGGACATTCACGGTGCGCCGGTCGGTGACACCCTGACCTTGAGCTCCACGCCGGACGTGCCGGTGCTGCCGGGCTTCAAACGCATTCAGCCACAGGTTTACGCCGGTCTGTTCCCGGTCAGTTCCGACGACTTCGAGGATTTCCGCGAAGCGCTGCAGAAGCTGACCCTGAACGACTCGTCGCTGCAGTACACCCCGGAAAGCTCCGACGCCCTGGGCTTCGGCTTCCGTTGCGGCTTCCTCGGCATGCTGCACATGGAAATCATCCAGGAGCGCCTCGAGCGCGAGTACGACCTGGACCTGATCACCACCGCGCCGACGGTAATTTTCGAGCTGGTGCTGAAAACCGGTGAAACGATTTACGTCGACAACCCGTCGAAGCTTCCGGACGTGTCGGCGATCGAGGACATGCGCGAGCCAATCGTGCGCGCCAATATCCTCGTACCGCAGGAACACTTGGGTAACGTGATCACCCTGTGCATCGAGAAACGCGGTGTTCAGGTCGACATGCTGTTCCTCGGCAATCAGGTGCAAGTGACCTACGACCTGCCGATGAACGAAGTGGTCCTGGACTTCTTCGACCGTCTCAAATCCACCAGCCGCGGCTATGCTTCGCTGGACTACCATTTCGATCGTTATCAATCGGCTAATCTGGTGAAACTGGACGTGCTGATCAACGGCGACAAGGTCGATGCCCTGGCATTGATCGTGCACCGTGACAATTCGCACTTCAAAGGTCGCCAGTTGACCGAGAAGATGAAAGAACTGATTCCTCGTCAGATGTTCGACGTGGCGATTCAGGCTGCCATTGGTGGTCAGATCGTGGCGCGGACAACCGTCAAGGCGCTCAGAAAGAACGTATTGGCCAAATGCTACGGCGGTGACGTCAGTCGTAAGAAGAAGCTGCTCGAGAAGCAGAAGGCCGGTAAGAAACGCATGAAACAGGTCGGCAACGTGGAAATTCCACAGGAAGCCTTCCTCGCCGTGCTCAGGTTGGAATAATCAGGTCCTATGTCGCTAAATTTCCCGCTGTTGCTGGTCATCGCCGTGTTCGTCTGCGGCCTGTTGGCGTTGCTTGATCTGCTGTTCCTGGCACCGCGTCGGCGTGCTGCCATTGCCTCTTATCAAGGCAGTGTCAGCCAGCCCGAGCCTGTGGTGGTCGAGAAGCTGAACAAAGAGCCGCTGCTGGTCGAATACGGCAAGTCGTTCTTTCCGGTGCTGTTCATCGTGCTGGTGCTGCGTTCGTTCCTGGTGGAGCCGTTCCAGATCCCGTCCGGCTCGATGAAACCGACCCTGGATGTCGGCGACTTCATTCTGGTGAACAAGTTTTCCTACGGCATCCGTCTGCCGGTGATCGACAAGAAGATCATCGAAGTCGGTGACCCGCAGCGCGGCGATGTCATGGTGTTCCGCTACCCGAGCGACCCGAACGTCAACTACATCAAGCGTGTGGTCGGCCTGCCGGGTGACACGGTGCGTTACACCGCCGACAAGCGTCTGTTCGTCAACGGCGAGTCGATTGCCGAGAAGATGGTCGGCGCCGAGGCGGGATCGCTGGGCAGCGCGGAGCTCTACCAGGAAAAACTCGGCGCAGCCGAGCACCTGATCCGCAAGGAAATGAGCCGCTACCGCGCCACCCCGGACCGTTCGTGGACAGTGCCTGCCGGGCACTACTTCATGATGGGCGACAACCGCGACAATTCGAACGACAGCCGCTACTGGGATGATCCGAACATTCCCAAGGATCTGCTGGGCATGGTTCCCGACAAGAATATTGTCGGCAAGGCCTTCGCGGTCTGGATGAGCTGGCCAGAGCCGAAACTCAGCCACCTGCCGAATTTCTCGCGGGTTGGCCTGATCAAGTAATCAAACACGGCGCTGTTGACCACAGCGCCGAATGCATTTCTGGAGCCGGCACAATCGGCTTCGCAATCGCCAGGATTTATTTTTTGAACACAGCGTTAATTGTCCCAGGCCTGCGCCGTACCCCGGCGATGGCAGTGGAAACCAGCCACGAACTCAGCGTGGGTAAACCGTGAGCGTTTCTCTTAGCCGTCTCGAGCGCCAGCTCGGTTACACCTTCAAGGACCAGGAGCTGATGCTGCTGGCCCTCACGCACCGCAGTTTTGCCGGGCGCAACAACGAGCGTCTGGAATTCCTCGGTGATGCCATCCTCAACTTCGTCGCTGGCGAGGCGCTGTTCGATCGCTTCCCGCTGGCCCGCGAAGGCCAGTTGTCGCGTTTGCGCGCACGGCTGGTAAAAGGTGAGACCCTGGCCGTACTCGCTCGCGGTTTCGACCTCGGTGATTATCTGCGCCTGGGTTCGGGTGAACTGAAGAGCGGTGGTTTCCGCCGTGAATCCATTCTGGCCGATGCCCTCGAAGCGTTGATTGGCGCGATCTACCTCGATGCCGGCATGGACGTCGCCCGCGAGCGCGTGCTGGCCTGGCTGGCCGGCGAATTCGAAGGCCTGACGCTGGTCGACACCAACAAGGATCCGAAAACCCGCTTGCAGGAACACCTGCAATCGCGCGGTTGCGAACTGCCACGCTACGAAGTGGTGGATATCCAGGGCGAACCGCACTGCCGAACCTTCTTCGTCGAATGCGAAGTGGTCTTACTGAATGAAAAAAGCCGAGGTCAGGGTGTGAGCCGTCGTATTGCCGAACAGGTAGCGGCCGCCGCAGCACTGATTGCCCTGGGCGTGGAGAATGGCAATGACTGATACAAACGCAACTCGCTGTGGCTACGTTGCCATCGTCGGCCGTCCCAACGTCGGCAAGTCGACGCTGCTCAACCACATCCTCGGGCAGAAGCTTGCGATCACCTCGCGCAAGCCGCAGACCACTCGCCACAACATGCTCGGGATCAAGACCGAGGGCGACGTGCAGGCGATCTACGTCGACACCCCGGGCATGCACAAGGGTGGCGAAAAGGCCCTGAACCGTTACATGAACAAAACCGCTTCGGCGGCGTTGAAAGACGTCGATGTGGTGATCTTCGTCGTCGACCGCACCAAGTGGACCGACGAAGACCAGATGGTTCTGGAGCGTGTGCAATACGTGACCGGCCCGCTGATCGTCGCGCTGAACAAGACCGATCGCATCGAAGACAAAGCCGAGCTGATGCCGCATCTGAGCTGGTTGCAGGAACAGCTGCCGAACGCGCAGATCATCCCGATTTCCGCGCAGCACGGGCACAACCTCGAAGCGCTGGAAAAGGTCATCGCCGATCACCTGCCGGAAAATGATCACTTCTTCCCGGAAGACCAGATCACCGACCGCAGCAGCCGTTTCCTTGCCGCCGAACTGGTGCGCGAGAAAATCATGCGCCAGATGGGCGCCGAGCTGCCGTACCAGATCACGGTTGAAATCGAAGAATTCAAGCAGCAGGGCAAGACCTTGCACATCCACGCGCTGATTCTCGTCGAGCGTGACGGCCAGAAGAAAATCATCATTGGCGACAAGGGCGAGCGCATCAAACGCATCGGCACCGAAGCGCGCAAGGACATGGAGCTGCTGTTCGACTCCAAGATCATGCTCAACCTGTGGGTCAAGGTGAAGGGCGGCTGGTCCGATGACGAGCGCGCGCTGCGTTCGCTGGGTTATGGCGACCTGTAAGTAGCGATCTCGAAAACACCGCTACTCACTGTGGGAGCGAGCCTGCTCGCGAAGAGGATGTAACATTCAGCATTGATGTTGACTGTCACTCCGCTTTCGCGAGCAGGCTCGCTCCCACAGTGGTTTTGGGTTGTATGTAAAACCGCGTTTCTTCATCGAGAACTCAATGTCGCAAAACCCGCCCCCCGCCCAACCCGCCTACGTCCTGCATTCGCGCGCCTATCGCGAAACCAGCGCACTGGTCGATTTCCTCACGCCGCAAGGTCGGCTGCGGGCGGTGTTGCGCAGTGCGCGGGGCAAGGCCGGGACGCTGGCGCGGCCGTTCGTGGCGCTGGAGGTCGAGTTCCGTGGCAAGGGCGAGCTGAAGAATGTCGGGCGCATGGAAAGCTCCGGCACCTCCGCCTGGCTCAATGGCGAGGCGCTGTTCAGCGGCCTCTACCTCAACGAGCTGTTGATTCGGCTGTTGCCTGCCGAAGATCCGCATCCGGCGGTGTTCGATCATTACGCCGCGACTTTGCTGGCCTTGGCCGAAGGTCGGCCGCTGGAACCGTTGCTGCGCTCCTTCGAATGGCGATTGCTGGATGATCTCGGCTACGGCTTCTCTATGAACACCGATATGCACGGTGAGCCTGTCGCACCTGACGGTCTCTATCGCCTGCAAGTCGATGCCGGTCTCGAAAGGGTGTATCTGCTGCAACCAGGCTTGTTCAACGGTACCGAACTGCTGGCCATGGCCGAAGCCGACTGGTCGGCGCCCGGTGCGCTGTCGGCGGCCAAGCGCCTGATGCGCCAGGCCCTGGCGGTGCATTTGGGCGGGCGTCCGCTTGTCAGTCGCGAGCTGTTTCGCAAGCCCTGATATGCTGTGCGCCGAATCTCTCAATTCAGGAGCGCATCCGTGACCAGCAGCAATCGCATTCTTCTCGGCGTGAACATCGACCACGTCGCCACCCTGCGTCAGGCCCGTGGCACGCGCTACCCGGATCCGGTCAAAGCGGCGCTGGATGCAGAAGAGGCGGGCGCCGATGGCATCACCGTGCACCTGCGCGAAGATCGCCGTCACATCCAGGAGCGCGACGTACTGCTGCTCAAGGATGTGCTGCAAACCCGCATGAACTTCGAAATGGGCGTCACCGAAGAAATGATGGCGTTCGCCGAGCGTATTCGCCCGGCGCACATCTGCCTGGTCCCGGAAACCCGTCAGGAGCTGACCACCGAAGGTGGTCTGGATGTGGCGGGGCAAGAAGAACGCATCAGGGCGGCGGTCGAGCGCTTGTCGAAGATCGGCAGCGAAGTGTCGCTGTTCATCGATGCTGACGAGCGCCAGATTGCGGCTTCCAAGCGCGTCGGTGCGCCGACCATCGAGCTGCACACCGGGCGTTATGCCGATGCTGAAACCCCGACTGAAGTGGCCGAGGAATTGAAGCGTGTGGCGGATGGCGTTGCGTTTGGTCTGGCCCAAGGCTTGATCGTTAACGCCGGTCACGGCTTGCATTACCACAATGTTGAAGCCGTGGCTGCGATCAAAGGCATCAACGAGCTGAACATCGGCCACGCGCTGGTGGCGCATGCGTTGTTCGTTGGCTTCAAGTCTGCCGTATCGGAAATGAAAGCGCTGATTCTGGCTGCTGCTCTCAAGGGCTAAGATCAAAAGATCGCAGCCTTCGGCGGCTCCTACAGGTGAACACATAACCCTGGAGCTGCCGAAGGCTGCGATCTTTTGCTTTAGAGAGGGGCAGGCTCTTGCGCCGGTTTCGACTTGTCGATCGCCGGCACATGCAGGTTGCCCTCGGCCACCTGATCGCCTTCAAGCTGCGGCTGGGTTACCCAAGTCAGAATGTCGTAGTAGCGACGAATGTTCGCCACGAAGTGCACCGGTTCGCCACCGCGGGCGTAACCGTAGCGGGTCTTGCTGTACCACTGCTTCTGCGAAAGGCGCGGCAGGATCTTTTTCACGTCCAGCCACTTGTCCGGGTTCAAGCCTTCCTTCGCCGCCAGTTTGCGCGCGTCATCCAGATGGCCGCTGCCGACGTTGTACGCCGCCAGGGCGAACCAGGTGCGATCCGGTTCCTGGATCGAATCGTCTAGCTGATCCTTCATATAAGCCAGGTACTTGGCGCCGCCCATGATGCTCTGCTTGGGGTCGAGGCGGTTGGACACGCCCATCGCCTGCGCGGTGTTCTGGGTCAGCATCATCAAACCGCGTACGCCGGTTTTCGAGGTCACCGTCGGCTGCCACAGGGATTCCTGATAACCGATGGCGGCGAGCAGCCGCCAGTCGACTTTCTCTTTCTTCGCGTAGTTCTTGAAGTGCTGTTCGTATTTCGGCAGGCGCTGCTGCAAGTGCTGGGCAAAGGTGGTGGCGCCCATGTAGCCAAGCACATCGACATGGCCGTAGTAGCGGTCCTTCAGGCGTTGCAGGATGCCGTTCTTCTGCACCTTGTCCAGATAGGCGTTGATTTCATTGAGCAGGCTGTTGTCTTCGCCCGGGCCCACCGCCCAGCTCTGACTGCGCGCGTCGCCGAGGTCGAAGGCCACGCGGATGTTGGTGAAGTACACCTGATTCATCGCCACTTCGTTGGAGTCGACCAGTGTCAGGTCGATCTGGCCTTCATCAACCATGCGCAGCAGATCGACCACTTCAACCGCGTCGGATTCTTCGTATTCGATGCCGGGATATTTCTGTTTCAGCGCGGCCAGTTGTTCGGCGTGGGTGCTGCCCTTGAGCACGGTGATCTTCTTGCCGACCAGATCCGCCGGATCGGTGGGGCGCGACTGGCCGTTGCGGTAGATGATCTGCGGGGTGACTTCGAGGTAGGAGTGGGAGAACCGCACCTGCTTCTTGCGTTCATCGCTGCTGACCAGACCGGCGGCCGCGAGTACCGGGCCGTTCGGCTTGCCGACCTGGTTGAACAGGTCATCGAGATTGTCGGCCGTCTCGATCTTCAACTCGACGCCCAAATCGTCGGCAAAGCGCTTCACCAGCTCGTATTCGAAGCCGGTTTCACCGCTGCGATCCTGAAAGTAGGTGGCGGGGCTGTTGCGGGTAACCACGCGCAGCACACCATCCTCCTTTACGCGCTCGAGTGTGTTGGGTTTATCAACACAGCCACCGAGCATCAGGAAGAGTCCGGTTGCGATCAGCCATTTGGCGTATCGCGGACGCAAAGCCGTTGGGAAAAACATCTGCGCAGTATACGCAAACGGCCACGGGCGCCATATCTCGACAGCGTAGGACTAGTCTGCTAGCGATCACAAAATCGAACGAAATCCCTTGAATACGGGCCTTCAGGGCATTTTGTTACAGTAAAAATAAGCCATGCTGAAACGCTCGATTTACCTGACCCCGAAGGCAGAAACACAGATTGCTACCCGAGTGCAACCGTGCGTAGCGTTTCGGGTGATGTTGAGGTCGGTTTAGGCTAGAATGCACGGCCTCAAAGCACACCCCTTCCCGAGGCTGTCCCGAAGATGTTGATCCTGCGCGGCGCTCCTGCCCTTTCTGCCTTTCGCCACAGCAAACTCCTTGAGCAACTGAGCCAGAAGGTTCCAGCTGTCAGTGGCCTGTATGCTGAATTCGCTCACTTCGCCGAAGTCACCGGCGTCCTGACCGGCGACGAACAGCAGGTGCTAGCGCGCCTTCTGAAGTACGGCCCAAGTGTTCCGGTTCAAGAGCCTACCGGCCGTCTGTTTCTGGTGTTGCCGCGTTTCGGCACCATCTCGCCGTGGTCGAGCAAGGCCAGCGACATCGCCCGCAACTGCGGCCTGAGCAAGATCCAGCGTCTGGAACGCGGTATCGCCTTCTATGTTGCAGGGCAGTTCAGCGAAGCCGAAGCCCAGCTGATTTCGGACGCGCTGCATGACCGCATGACCCAGATCGTGCTGGCCAACCTCGAACAGGCCGCCGGTCTGTTCAGCCATGCCGAGCCGAAGCCGCTGACCGCCATCGACATCCTCGGTGGCGGCCGCGCCGCGCTGGAAAAGGCCAACACCGAGCTGGGCCTGGCCCTGGCCGAAGACGAGATCGACTATCTGGTCAACGCCTTCAACGGTCTGAAGCGCAACCCGCACGACATCGAACTGATGATGTTCGCCCAGGCCAACTCCGAGCACTGCCGCCACAAGATCTTCAACGCCAGTTGGGACATTGACGGCCAGAGCCAGGAAAAAAGCCTGTTCGGCATGATCAAGAACACCTATCAGATGCACAGCGAAGGCGTGCTGTCCGCTTACAAGGACAACGCTTCGGTGATCGTCGGCAACGTTGCCGGCCGCTTCTTCCCGAACCCTGAAACCCGCCAGTACGGCGCGGTGCAGGAGCCGGTGCACATCCTGATGAAGGTTGAAACCCACAACCACCCGACCGCGATTGCGCCGTTCCCGGGCGCATCCACCGGTTCCGGTGGCGAGATCCGTGACGAAGGTGCAACCGGTCGCGGCGCCAAGCCAAAGGCCGGCCTGACCGGTTTCACCGTATCGAACCTGCAGATCCCGGGCTTCGAACAGCCGTGGGAAGTGCCGTACGGCAAGCCTGAGCGCATCGTCACCGCGCTGGACATCATGATCGAAGGCCCGCTCGGCGGTGCTGCGTTCAACAACGAATTCGGTCGTCCGGCGCTGACCGGCTATTTCCGTACCTTCGAACAGTCGATCACCACTCCGCACGGTGACGAAGTGCGCGGTTATCACAAGCCGATCATGCTCGCTGGCGGCATGGGCAACATCCGCGAAGAACACGTCAAGAAAGGCGAGATCGTGGTCGGCTCCAAGCTGATCGTGCTCGGCGGCCCGGCGATGTTGATCGGTCTCGGTGGCGGCGCGGCTTCGTCGATGGCCACCGGCACCAGCTCGGCGGATCTGGATTTTGCTTCCGTGCAGCGTGAGAACCCTGAAATGGAGCGTCGTTGCCAGGAAGTCATCGACCGTTGCTGGCAACTGGGCGACAAGAACCCGATCAGCTTCATCCACGACGTCGGCGCGGGCGGTCTGTCCAATGCCTTCCCGGAACTGGTCAACGACGGCGATCGCGGTGGCCGTTTCGAACTGCGCAACATCCCGAATGACGAGCCGGGCATGGCCCCGCACGAAATCTGGTCGAACGAATCCCAGGAACGTTACGTGCTGGCAGTCGGCCCGGAAGACTTCGAGCGCTTCCAGGCGATCTGCGAACGCGAGCGTTGCCCGTTTGCCGTAGTCGGGGAAGCCACTGCCGAACCGCAGCTTACTGTCACGGATAGCCACTTCGGCAACAACCCGGTGGACATGCCGCTGGAAGTGTTGCTGGGCAAGGCGCCGCGCATGCACCGTTCGGTGGTTCGCGAAGCCGAGCTGGGCGATGACTTCGATCCGTCGAACCTCGACATCAGCGAGTCCATCGAACGCGTTCTGCATCACCCGGCCGTAGCCAGCAAAAGCTTCCTGATCACCATCGGCGACCGCACCATCACCGGCCTCGTCGCCCGTGACCAGATGGTCGGCCCATGGCAAGTGCCGGTGGCCGACGTTGCCGTCACCGCCACCAGTTTCGACGTCTACACCGGTGAAGCCATGGCGATGGGCGAGCGTACTCCGCTGGCTCTGCTGGACGCGCCGGCCTCGGGCCGCATGGCCATCGGCGAAACCATCACCAACATTGCTGCCTCGCGCATCAACAAGCTCTCCGACATCAAACTGTCGGCGAACTGGATGTCGGCGGCCGGCCACCCGGGCGAAGACGCGCGTCTGTACGACACCGTGAAAGCTGTCGGCATGGAGCTGTGCCCTGAGCTGGGCATCACCATTCCGGTGGGCAAGGACTCGATGTCCATGGCCACGCGCTGGAACGACAACGGCGAAGACAAGACTGTCACCTCGCCGATGTCGCTGATCGTTACCGGTTTCGCGCCAGTGGCTGACATCCGTCAGACCCTGACCCCGGAACTGCGCATGGACAAGGGCACCACCGACCTGATCCTGATCGATCTCGGTCGCGGCCAGAACCGCATGGGTGCATCGATCCTCGCGCAAGTCCACGGCAAGCTCGGCCAGCATGCACCGGACGTCGATGACGCCGAAGACCTGAAGGCCTTCTTCGCGGTGATCCAGGGCCTCAACGCCGACGGTCACCTGCTGGCCTACCACGACCGTTCCGACGGTGGTCTGCTGACTTCCGTGGTGGAAATGGCCTTCGCCGGCCACTGCGGTCTGAGCCTGAACCTGGACAGCGTTGCCGAATCCGCTTCGGAAATCGCCGCGATCCTGTTCAACGAAGAACTCGGTGCGGTGATCCAGGTTCGTCAGGACGCCACCCCGGACATCCTCGCGCAATTCAGCGCCGCCGGTCTGGGCGACTGCGTGTCGGTGATCGGTCAGCCGATCAACAATGGCCAGATCAACATCACCTTCAACGGTGACACCGTGTTCGAAGGCCAGCGTCGTCTGCTGCAACGTCAGTGGGCCGAGACCAGCTACCAGATCCAGCGTCTGCGCGACAACGCCGACTGCGCCGAGCAGGAATTCGACGCGCTGCTGGAAGAAGACAACCCGGGCCTGAGCGTCAAGCTCAGCTACGACGTCAATCAGGACATCGCCGCGCCTTACATCAAGAAAGGCATCCGCCCACAGGTTGCCGTGCTGCGTGAGCAGGGCGTCAACGGTCAGGTGGAAATGGCCGCCGCGTTCGACCGCGCCGGTTTCAGCGCGATCGACGTGCACATGAGCGACATCCTCGCCGGTCGTATCGACCTCAACGAGTTCAAAGGCCTGGTGGCCTGCGGTGGTTTCTCCTACGGCGACGTGCTCGGCGCCGGTGAAGGCTGGGCCAAGTCGGCGCTGTTCAACAGCCGCGCCCGCGATGCGTTCCAAGGCTTCTTCGAACGTAACGACAGCTTCACGCTGGGCGTGTGCAACGGTTGCCAGATGATGTCCAACCTGCACGAGCTGATCCCGGGCAGCGAGTTTTGGCCGCACTTCGTGCGCAACCGCTCCGAGCAGTTCGAAGCGCGGGTGGCGATGGTGCAGATCCAGGAATCGAACTCGATCTTCCTGCAGGGCATGGCCG